>CANBQQ010000131.1 GCA_947371715.1 Flavipsychrobacter stenotrophus | reverse complement strand
TGTAACGCATGAATGTTTCGACATACCCGAACTGCTGACCCGCTACCCACGCGGTAAACAACTATTGCGTAAATCACTGTACCACTTCACCCCTACCGATACTATTAAATGGTTTGAAGAACGCGGCGTACAGCTGAAAACAGAAGCTGATGGCCGTATGTTCCCCATTACCGATAGCTCGCAAACCATCATAGACGCCATATGGCAGGAAATGATGCGCAAGGGCGTGCAGGTGATCTATCATAAATCTGTGAACTCTATAGAGAAAGACAGCGCTCAGTTTGTCATCACCTTTGCAGATGCCAGCACATATACTGCTGATAAAGTGCTGATATCTACAGGCGGGTTTCCTAAAGCAGAACAATACAAGTGGCTTACAGCAATGGGCCATACCATACAGCAACCGGTGCCATCCCTGTTTACGTTCAATATACCTAAACACCCTGTGACCGAACTGATGGGACTAAGTGTACCTATGGCTACGGTAAAAATAGCTGGGACCAAAATAGCTCAGTCGGGGCCGCTATTGATCACCCACTGGGGCATGAGCGGTCCGGCAGTATTAAAAACATCGGCGGTAGGCGCAAGAGAACTGGCTGACAAAAACTACCAGTTCAACTTCATCATCAACTGGCTGAATGACGTAAATGATGCCGACCTGAAAGAAATAATACTGGGATTGCGACAGGAACAGGGCAAGCAACTGGTGCAAAATAAGAACCCGTTCGAGCTGCCACGCCGACTGTGGGAATACCTGCTGATACAGTGCGGCATAAAGGATGATGTACGTTGGGGAGAACTGCCCGCCGCACAGCAGAATAAACTGATAGAAGCCTTGCTACGCAATACATACACCGTAAATGGCAAGACCACTTTTAAAGAAGAATTTGTTACTTGCGGAGGCATCAACCTGGCAGAGATAGACCCGCAGAGCATGCAAAGTAAGCTACACCCGGGCCTTCACTTTGCCGGCGAGGTAATGGACGTTGATGGCGTAACCGGCGGGTATAACTTTCAGAATGCATGGAGCAGCGGATGGATAGCAAGTAAGAGTATGGAGAAAGAGAGCGAAGAGCGGGTATAATGCCTGTAATTTCGAACTAAAATTTGTGCTTGAACTAGGTGCGCTAATATCATCTTTGCGTGCTCAAAAACAATGTCCTTTGCGCTTCTTTGCGCTTAACCTTTGCGCTCTTTGCGTGAACCATAAACATCACACACCAATGCAAACAGATTACATAATAGTAGGACAAGGTATTTGTGGTACACTGCTTAGCTCGTGCCTGATGAAAGAAGGTAAAAGCGTAGTAGTGATTGATGAATCACAACCCTTTACGGCAGGCAAAGTAGCCAGCGGGCTCATCAATCCTGTAACGGGTATGCGGGTGGTAAAGTCGTGGATGATAGATGAGTTGCTACCGGAAGCTATGGCCATGTATTATGAGATTAGCCGGAGGTTCGACATTAAGGTCATTAATCCTTATGGCATCCTGGAATTTTACCCCGACATAAAGTACCGCGATACCTTTATAGAACGCGCTGCGCAATACACGGAATATCTTCATACTGATGTTGATAGTGCAGATTGGGATGCCCTGTTCAACTTCCATTATGGTATAGGTCGTATCTCGTCCACATCCGTCATCAATCTGCGACTGCTGCAGGATACCTGGCGTCAACAACTGCAAGCTGCCGGAAGCATTATTGAAGAGAAATTTGATCAGACACAATTGATTGCCACACCCGAAAAAGTAACCTATAAGGACATTACCGCAAACAAGATCATCTTTTGCGATGGGGCTGCAGGAATGGATAATCCATACTTTTCGAGACTACCCTTCTCTTTAAACAAGGGCGAAGTATTACTGGCATGTATTCCCGATCTGCCGAGAGATTTTGTATATAAGAACAGCCTGAAGATAGCCCCCTGGGAGGACGACCTCTTCTGGATAGGCTCATCTTTTGAATGGACATTTGACAATACTGATGCATCAGCAGCATTCAGGGAAAAGACAGAATGGCAATTAAAGAACTGGCTGAAACTGCCCTATACAATAGAAGACCAGTGGGCATCAGTACGACCTGCAACAGTTGATCATAAACCCTTTGCAGGCCTTCATCCACTGCACCCATCTGTAGGTATTTTGAATGGCATGGGCGCTAAGGGATGTTCGCAGGCACCCTATTTTGCACAGTCGCTGGCGAGCCACCTGGTGCATGGCACACCCATGCATAAGGAAGCCGACATAAGCAGGTACACAAAAGTGTTGAGCAGGTAAACTGCTAAATTCTACCTGGTATTATGGGGAAAGTATCTCTGTCGCGCCTTACCTTATACTCCATAACCGACGCTATATTTTTGCCACGTGTTATAGTTTGTTCGGCCATAGCGCCGGCAAAAAGGTCATTAACAGTTTCTTCCCACAACTCCAGCCAGCGCTTAAAGTGTTGCGGCAATAAAGCTGTTTTCCTGTTCAGGTCCATATGTTTTGCCATCGGGTTAGATCGGTAATTATCGGTCCCCAGTAACATAGAACTCCAGAACGAGTACATTATGGGCATGTGGTGTTCGAGGGAAATTTTGGCTACATCCGTAAAAATGAAGCCTATTAGTGGATCGGACATTGCTTTACCATAGAAGGTATCAACCAGCAGTTTTATATCCTGCTCTGTACCCAGATCATGTTTATCCATTACAATTAGCTATTAGTGTTGCAAAGGTACGTTGACGGGTTACCGCAAATCATGAGTTAAATCATTCCTTTTGCCTTCATTTCCTCCGTAAGCTTAGCAGGAATGGTCCTGCACTGGCAGTTCTTCTGGTGCTCCAGGTGCCATTTGACTCTTTGTTCGAAGGTGGCTTTTTCAGGCATGCGGTGCTTTTCATGCCATTCGCGATTGATTTTCATATTATAAATTTAAAACCAAAAGAGAATATCACTTCAGACGAAAATCATGGCAACTAAACATTAAAAACAATCCAAAATTGACAAAATACCTGTATATACATTATAAACTGTGTTTGGTACCTTATATTTGCGATATAACGTTATGGAATTAAGTAAGAATTTTCAGCATAAAGAAGCGGAACAGCAATGGTATGCCCATTGGGAAAAGAAAGGATATTTTAAGAGTACCCCCGATGACCGGGAGCCCTACACTATAGTCATGCCTCCACCCAATGTAACAGGTATACTGCACATGGGCCATGCCCTTAACAACAGCGTACAGGATATACTGATACGCCGTGCCAAAATGATGGGTTACAATACCTGCTGGGTGCCCGGTACAGACCATGCCAGTATTGCTACAGAAGCTAAGGTAGTTGGTATGCTGCGTGACCGTGGTATTGATAAGAAGAATCTATCGAGAGAAGAGTTTCTGAAATATGCGTGGGAATGGAAGGAAGAATATGGCGGCATCATCTTATCGCAACTGCGTAAGCTGGGTTGTGCGCTTGACTGGGACCGTACCACATTTACCCTCGATGATGATTACTATGCATCGGTAATACGCGTGTTCGTTGACCTGTATAACAAGGGTAACATCTTCCGTGGTGTAAAGATGATCAACTGGGATCCTAAGGCTAAAACAGCACTTAGCGATGAAGAAGTAAACCACAAACAAATGAACTCTAAGCTGACCTATGTGAAGTATCGCATAGACAGCGAAAAGGAAGAATATATAACCATTGCAACCGTTCGTCCTGAGACTATACTCGGCGATACCGCGGTGTGTGTACACCCCGAAGATGAGCGCTATGCACACCTTAAGGGAATGTATTGTTTTGTACCGATCATTAACAGGCGCGTACCGATCATTTTTGACGAGTACATTGATAAAGAGTTTGGTACAGGTGCGCTGAAGGTAACTCCCGCACATGATATCAATGACTATAACCTGGGCCAGAAGCACAACCTGCAGGTAATAGACACCATCAATGAAGATGGCACTATGAGCAGCGATGCGGGTAAATATGAAGGCCTTGACCGCTTTGTGGTGCGCAAGAAAATAGTAGAAGACCTGAAAGAACTGGGCCTTGTAGTAAAGGAAGAAGACTATGTAAACCAGGTTGGTTTTAGCGAGCGTACAGACGTGGTGATAGAGCCAAGGTTGAGTATGCAGTGGTGGTGCAAGATGGGCGAGCTGGCAAAGCCTGCCATTGATGCAGTAGCCGATAATGACATAGACTTCCACCCCGGCAAGTTCAAGAACCTATACAGGCATTGGATGGAGAACATCAAAGACTGGTGCGTAAGCCGCCAGCTATGGTGGGGACAGCGCATACCTGCATGGTATGATACGGAAGGAACCATCTATGTAGCAGAAACAGCCGCTCAGGCGCATGCACAATACCAATCGAAGAAGCCAGCACTGGCAGCGCAACATGCGGAGCTAAGGCAGGAAGAAGATGTATTGGATACATGGTTCAGCAGCTGGTTGTGGCCAATGGAAGTATTTGGCTGGAACAAGAATCCTGAAAATGCTGAACTAAACTATTACTACCCTACCAACACATTGGTGACCGCACCGGAGATCATCTTCTTCTGGGTAGCGCGTATGATAATGGCAGGGTATGAGTTCAAAGGCGGATTACCATTCAAGGAAGTTTACTTCACCGGTATAGTAAGAGATAAGCAAGGCAGGAAGATGAGTAAGTCTCTGGGTAACTCACCCGACCTGCTGAAGATGATAGATGATTTTGGCGCCGACGTGGTTCGCTTCAGCGTAATGATCTGTTCACCTGCGGGTAATGACGTATTGTTTGACGAAGCCGGACTGGAACAAGGCCGTAACTTCTGCAACAAGATGTGGAATGCCATGAAGCTGGTGAAAGGTTGGGAAACCCGCTGTGAAGACGACCTTGACGACACCCAGGTTCGTTTTGCTATGGACTGGATGGATGCCCGATTGGCACAGGTAAGCGGTGAGGTAGCAGAATTGATGAAGGACTTTAAGTTGAGCGAAGGGTTGAAGACCGTTTACTCACTTATCTGGAATGATTTCTGTTCATGGTACCTTGAGTGGGTGAAACCCGCACAGGATCAGCCGATAGCTACCAGCATCTATGAGCGTACCATCAATATATTTGAACAGCTGATACAGTTGCTGCACCCGTTCATGCCATTTGTGACTGAAGATATTTACCATATCCTTCGCGAACGTGCAGATGGCGATGACCTGATACAAAAACAACTACCTGCTTACCAGGCTCCTGATGCAGAAATGCTGAAAGCCGGATCTATGCTGCAGGAAGTGATATCTGCTGTACGTGATACGCGTAATAAAAATCAACTGAAGCCTAAGGAAGTGATCAACCTGGGGATAGACACACAGGATAAGGCATTTTACGAACGTACAATGGATATACTGCGCAAGCAGGTAAATGCTACAGACATCACCTTTACCAATGAAGCTAAGGCAGGCACATTATCTATAGTGGTACAGACGGATAAGATATACATAGACGCACCCAACGCAACTGTTGATACAGTGGCACAGAAGGCAGACATGGAGAAAGATCTTATTTACCTGAAAGGCTTTGTAGCCAGTGTAGAGAAGAAGTTGCTGAACGAGAAGTTTGTGCAGAATGCCAAACCAGAGGTGATAGAGAACGAGCGTAAAAAACATGCTGACGCAATGGATAAGATAAAGGCCATTGAAGAAAGCTTGAAGTAATTCACTTTGTTCACATTGTAACATTGTGTTTAGTTTTATTTAGTGAAATTTGAGATAACAACATGGCTAAACGTGCAGGAACAATAGTAGCGGGAGTGTTGGCAACAATGTGTTGCGTAACACTATGGGCGCAGCAGAAAGCAGGTACTACCCAGGTAAAAAATACCGGGAAGGACACTGCTGCATCGCATGCCAAAAAGAGACCACCCAAACCGGTGGTTTATCTTGGCCGCTCTAATTTTTCAGGTGGGGATATTTTGGTAAAGGATTTCGATTCATTGCTGAAACAGGGTATCACTGCACGCGATGACAAGGGCAATGCGATGAAAATACTGGGCTTCAACTTTAACTATGCAGAACGCAGGCTGTTTGAAAATGAAGAAGGGGAGATGTCTATGCAGATAGATTTCGCAACAGAATTTTGTCCCGGAGATACTATTACGTCTAATATCTCGGGCAGTATTTATGACCGTATAAAAGGTGGTGATACTGTATTTATAGCGGAGATACTTTTGGAAAGAAAAATGGGTAGTGACGTAGACACCGTGTTTGGGAAAGAGATGAAATGTGTGATCAAAAAGGCACCGGCACCAACTATAAAATAATCTGACGACTAGACAACGCCTCTACTTTGTAGAGGCGTTTTAGTTTATTGTAGTATGTGAGTCATACTTAAAGAACCGATGATTTTGATGGTCAAGAGCCAGCTAC
The DNA here is from genome assembly GCA_947371715.1 of Flavipsychrobacter stenotrophus. Classification (GTDB taxonomy): domain Bacteria; phylum Bacteroidota; class Bacteroidia; order Chitinophagales; family Chitinophagaceae; genus Flavipsychrobacter; species Flavipsychrobacter stenotropha_C. Next base: position 1,672 of record CANBQQ010000131.1, on the reverse strand, counting down.
CGACAGCTAATAAATTCCCGCACGAGCGCAGTCGGAGACATACGCTCAGCATCTATTATTTAATTATCCAGTTTTATTTCAAATAGTTTGGGCCAGTTTTTGCCGGTTACGAAGATGCGATTGGTGGCTTTGTCGTAGGCGATACCGTTAAGTACTTCCGGTGCACCACGACGCTCGGTGATGGGAGGAATGCCCCCGCGCTGGCGGATAGTAGAAAGATCGGCACGGCCAACAACATGACCAGTAGCGGTGTCAATCTTTAAGATAATATCCTTTTGCCATTGATTGGCGTAGATAAACCCGTTGATCAGTTCCAGCTCATTTATTTCGTTAACAGGGCCATGTTCATCTGTTACGTTAAGGCGCTTTATTTCCTTAAAGGTAGTAGGGTCAATAAAGTGTAGTATGTTAGAGCCATCATCAAATATGAGTTGAGTGCCATTGTTGGTCATGCCCCACCCTTCCTGCGTGGCAAAATCAAAAGTACCTATCTGTTTGAGTGTCTTTTCATCATAGATAAATCCTTTGCCCTCACGGTAGGTAAGCTGGTAAATTTTACCATTGAGTATAGTTACACCCTCGCCAAAATACTTCGCGTCCATTTTAGTTGAGGCTATTACTTTACCGGTGGCCGCATCTACTTTGCGCAGGTCAGAAGCTCCATATTCGCCTGTACCTTCGTAGAAGAAGCCATCTTTGTATTCAAGCCCCTCGGTGAATGCAGTTGGCTCATGCGGGTACTCCTTTACAATATCGAATGAGATCAACTTAGGCACAACCTGGTCTGCCGGGGCTTCAGGCGGGGCCGTATTTACTGCAGGTTTGTTATTATCTCCGTTGCAGGCTGCAATAAGTAGGGCGGCTGACAGGAGTGTATATCTACTGAGCTTTCTGAGTGCTTTCATATCTTCTGAAGCCAATAGGCTCGGGCTTGTATTGTTTTTGAGATTCCTGTTGTATTTCGTGTTGCTGCAGGTCTACCATGCCGGTGAAGCTGCTGTAAAATGCTACTTCCATTCCTTTAGCTACCAGTTCATCAATAACATCTGACGTTAATTGCTTAGGATGATCAACTACCGCAATGTTTATGTATTCAGGCTTTTCTGAACCATAGCTATAATGAGGCTGCAATAAAACCAATACCTGACCGGTAATTGTAGGTGTAAAGACCAGGTAAAAACCTTCTTCAATATACTCCTTTTTTTCGCCAATAGCGTTACGGAACGACACGTTGAGCGGCATATCGCCTGAACGTAATGTTAGTGAAGGTAGTTTGGAGCAAGTGCCATTAATATCATCGTTATAGGCGTGACTAGTATCTACAAAAAAGCCGGGCTTGTATTCCGCTTTTTCATTGAGCAGCGTTGCTATTTCTATAAGGTGGGTACGTACTTCTTTAAAATGTTCAAGCCATTCTGCACGCCTGTCTTCCACATTCTTCAACCCCAGCGCATACCTGTTAGCTACTAAGAGGATCTTATCTGTCATCTTTCTTCCTTTTAAACAGATGTGGCACACCTTGACGGTGTGCCACATCTATATTTTAGTTTATCCCATCGGTTGCCATATCGCGGGCTACCTTTTTAACAAGACCCTGTAAAACGGAGCCAGGTCCTACTTCGGTAAACTGAGTAGCACCATTCTCTACCATTTTCTGTACAGTCTGTGTCCA
>CANBQQ010000130.1 GCA_947371715.1 Flavipsychrobacter stenotrophus | reverse complement strand
TGACCGGTTCATCACCGGCCTCTATGACGTCTTCTTCGGGTTCTTCGTCATCCCAGGTATCTTCCGGTATAAAATCTTCACTCATGCGGCAAAGTTACAATTTAAATGGCTTAATGGCTGAATAGCTCAATGGCTCAATGAGGTTAATGAGGTTAATGTAATAAATGAGGTAACCACGCATAGGCGGTACAAGTTATGATAAATCGGCAATGTGCACTAAAATGGACATGAACATCAATAACTAACGGCAATTCTTTGAGGTTGCCCGCGTTATGCCACCACGCGACAGCTTCGACATTAGCTCTCTCTCTTGGAACGAGTTGGGGTGAGTTTTTTGCCACTACGCCAGCTTTGGCAACAATAAACTATTCAGATCGGCTATACCCGGCACGTTTTCGCAAACAAAAGCTTCGCCATACTGAGTGCCTATTCGCTTACCTGCGAGAGAATCCCGATATTTTATCGTTTCCAGAAAGTTGCCTGTAGATATATAAGTAAGCGGTTCATTTGAGTTGGGGTCGTGAAATTGGCTGGTATAGCATTTGATTGCTTCCATTTTTTGCTCAAAAGTGTCTGAAATATCTACGATCAATGATGGTTCCAGGTGTCTGTCTTGTATCATATGGAAGACGCGTTTAGGGCGCCATGCTTCCTGCGGCTTGCCTTCCCACTCGGTTTCAATCTTATGCAATCCGGCCAGGAAACAGGCATCGGCTATCAATCTGCCACCCTTGCCATGGTCAGGGTGACGGTCTTCAAGTGCATTAGCTATAACTATTTCAGGGCGGTAGTGGCGTACGTAAGCAATGATCTTTCTTTGGTTTTCTTCGTCATTACGGAAAAAGCCATCGGCCATTTGTGCGTTGTGTCTTACCAGCACACCCATTGATTTAGCTGCATTACCAGCCTCTTCATACCTTGCAGCTACCGAACCGCGAGTGCCCAGTTCCCCTTCCGTAAGATCCAATATACCTACCGCATCACCTGCTTTTACATGCTTCAGCAATGTGCCTGCAGCACTTAGTTCTATATCATCAGGATGGGCGGCTATAGCCAGTATGTGCAACTTCATAAGTCTCAGAAATAAATAAGGCTGCAAAGATAGGTACATATATAGTTGTGCCGCTTTTTCCGCCAGAATCAATCTTTTTGTAGATTTAATGATTCATTGCTTAATTCTATGAGACACATTATTATTCTATTTCTTTTGCTCATTTCCATTGGTACATCGGCCCAGATGAAGCAAATGCCTGTACCTAAGGTGAAATTGGGTACCATCATAGGCAATCATATGGATAGCGGCAGGGTAGTGAGGCCGCAGGTGTCATCGGCAGAGATACTGGCTTTTCCTTACCTTGTAGTTGATGAGCCGGGATGGAAAGTAGTGGAGTATAAGTGCTCAATGTTGTCATCTGAAAAAGAATACTGGGGGCCATTTGTAATTGGCAACTCCAAACTTGATGACAGGATCATAGAACATGTAAAGAGTGCCGGTTTCAAAAAGGGGCGCATGTTCCTGGAAAACATCCGCATAGAAAAGGATGGGGTAAAGAGTGTGACCAATAATATTATTATTGATTACAGTAACGAGTAGCGTAGTTCAATTTGGCTAATTCCTAGCCCTCATGCTTTTCACGCCACCATTGCTCTGCATCCTGCATGCAGCATATAATTTTATTAATGATCAATTGTGGCGTTTCTTTTTCCAGATCGAACGGATTATCGCCAATTCGTTTTCTTAGTAACACCATGCAATGATAATATTTTAGCTTTTCCGGAGGAACTATTTTACCATTACTCGAATGAACTTCTTCATAGGTGCAGATCCAATTTCTATCCAAAATTGAGGCCCATACAGGCTGAACTGGAAACCTAAAATATCCAGGTGGTCGTTTCGTTTTCTATTAAAGTGTGAGTAACTGCCTTTAAATCCTCTTTGGCGCAGAAGTGGGATAGATTCCTTCTTTATTCGCTCGTCGATAGCATATCTTAATTCATCCCATTCCATAGTAAACGACCCATTTGAGATTACCCCGTAAATATGGTTTTTTAATTATTACCATGTACTTTCTCTTTTTCCCCAATTAACCTATTTTTACCGCATGAAAGTATTCATATCAGGAGCATCAGGATTGGTAGGTGGTAACTGCCTAAAGCATTTTACAGAAATGGGCTGGACGGCTGTCGGCTCTTATTTTTCTTACCCTGTAGATGGTACAGTGTTTTATGATACCCTCAATCCTGCTGATGAGAAAAACTTTGATGTGGTTGCTTTTGCTCCCGATGTGATCGTGCATTGTGGTGCGCTTACCCATGTTGACTATTGTGAGGCCAACGTTCAGGAGAGCTATGATAAGACAGTGCAGAGTACCATCAACCTTATAGCCCTTGCCAAGCAGTGTAATGCCCGCATGGTATACATCTCAACAGACTATGTGTTTGATGGTCACAATGGCCCTTACAGGGAGGACGCCCCGGTAAATCCGCTGAGTGTATATGCCCGCCATAAGCTGGAGGGTGAAGAAAAGGTTTTGTCTGAGATCGTTGGTGCGCTGGTACTGCGTGTTACCAACGTGTATGGCAACGAGGTGCGCGGCAAGAATTTTATTGCCCGCATCATAGACCAGGCAAAGAACAAACAAAAACTCACTTTAAAACTGCCTTACGACCAGTATGCATCTCCTGCTAATGCATGGGATATAGCCCGCTCTATGTTTGTATTGCTGAGAGATAATAAAGAAGGTATTTACCACATTGCCAGCACCGACTACCTGAACAGGGTAGAGTTGGCGCTGCGTGTACTGTCGTATTTCCCCGATGCCGAGTACGACCTTATTCCTATGAGCACGGCGCAGTTGGCGCAACCCGCTGCCCGTCCGCTGTTGGCTGGTTTTGTTAAATCTAAATTCAGTAATGAATACCCCGATTTCTTGTACGGTAATATAGACTCGTACATGCGGGAAGTGATGAAGTAAATAATCATAGGTTGTAAGTCTGCCTGCCATTAGATAGGTCGTAAGTCGTGGGAAGATTGGATAATCTTGCCAGATGCTGATTTATGCAATAATTTTAACTGCCATTCGTTTCTGAGTTTAATAGTTTTGAATTATGCGTAAGATTCACCTAATTGTATTTTGTTCATTAGTGCTACTGGTGCAGTCGTGCGACAGGCCACAATGCAGGAATACAGATGCGGTATTTGATCAGTTCAAGCCAACTCAGAAAGAATATAAAGCCGAGCTGGTGAAAAAGATCAGTATGGTGGATAGAGCTAAACTAGCATACAGTATCAGTGAGCGGATGGTAGACGATGGCAGAACATACCTGGTGGCGAATGTGCAAGGCGAGGGGTTGTGCGCCAAAGCAGTAATTGACATTACCTATGTGCCGCAGACAAGCAGGCTAAAGTCATTTCAGGAGTCAACCGGCAAGGGCTATAGCGGTGCAAAACTGGATGGGTTGAAGTATACCATAAACAATAGGGATGGGGAATACAGTTTCTTCTTTGTGAGTGTAGATAGGATAGTGGACTAGGATAAATTACTTTTCTGTTATAAAACAAAAGAGGTTGCCTGTTTCCAGGCAACCTCTTTAAGTATTGTGCAATAAACGTTATTACTTGATAACGCTCATTTTGCTTGCCATACCGTCACCTTCTGTAGTGCGGATCAGGTAAATGTATTCGCCGGCAGCAAGTGCAGTTGTGTTCAATTCAACTATCTGCGTACCTGCATTGTAATTTTCAGTCATTGTCTTTACTACTTTACCAGACATGTCAGTAACAGAGATCGTTACTTCAGTAGCCTTAGCTAAAGTGAACTTGATGTTAGTTACGTTAGTAGCAGGGTTAGGGTAGTTGCCGAAGATAGTAAGGTTGTTACGTGTAACACCTTCTACGCTTGTAGCAGCAGTACCTACAGTAATGATTGGGAATATGAACAGGTGATTAGCAGTACCACCCGCTTCAGTATAGAAGTCAGCCCAGTTACCATTAGCCAGCTTTACTGCATTCGCATTGTTGATGATGGTATCAGTACCAACTACACGGTAGCCCCATGTGTTCCTTTCACCCTGGCTGTTAGTTACAAGACCTATAGTGTCACCGGCAAAGTTGGTAGCACTGTAGTTGATGGTATAACCTACATAGAAATTAGAAATGTAAGGACTTGGTGTTGTAAAAGTATAAGACTTGATAGTGTCGCTTCCGCCTGCTACAGTAGAAATACCTAATGCAGTAACAGGGACAGTAACTGAATCCAGTGCTGTGCGTGGCAGACCGCTGTTAAAGAAATTAGCGCCAAGAGCGTTAGGGCTCTGTGCAGCTACGCTCCATGTATACAGCTTAACAGTTTTAGTTGAAGAAGGATTAACAACCCCTGTGAAATAAGCAATAACGCCTGTTACCTGTGCAGAAGTAGTACCGAAGTTAACATCATAGCGCTCAGCAAAACCTCTGTCGCCGTAAGCGTTCATACCTGTCATATATCCGCTGTCGGAGTTTGAACCCGCGGCATAGTATATTGCCAGTGTATCGGTAGAAAAGATGTGTCCAAGTGTATCAACGTCACCTACAGCGGTAGTTTTAGCTGCGGGAATACGATCACCTGCCACAGAGTGAGACCTGATAGGGCTTACTGCGGTAATAGAGGACTTTGCATGTTGTGCGAAAGCCGATAGAGCTACAGTGGTAGCAATAGAAAGGAGGAAAATTTTTTTCATAACTTTTTTTCTCGTTTAAGAATTTTTAAGTGAGCTATAAAGTTATGAAGAGAGATACTGTATCAAGCTTAATTTTACGTTAAAAAGGTAATGTGTTGTTTATTAAGAAGTTATGTGAAAATATACATCAATCCAGTAAAGGCAAGGCCTACGCCAAGGCTGGTAAGACCGAAAAGTCCCCAGCTACTTTCTGTCATAGATGCTGCCGTAATGGTAAGCAGGAAGCTTGAAAAACAGCATAATGCACCAGCAACAATGAGTATCATACCTATAGTGCGTTTGCGTGCGTTGCGCAATTTTAAACATTCGTCGATGATCTTCTTTATATAAAACTCTTCCTGCCCCTTGCTCGCCAGTTCCTCCTCTACTTCCTTCCTGGTAAGGCCGCGGGCAAACAATTCCATTGTTAACTCGGTCAATGATTGCTCTCTTTGCTGGGACATACAACGAATTTTAATTAAAATATTTATTGGATTCCCAATATAAATTTCTTCACTCGTGAATAGCATGATATTGGTCATTGGCGGAGAATTGATAAATTTGTATGACCATGACATTAATAGCCATCCTTTTCCCCGCATTGTCTTTCTTTCTGAGGGGACGTATACTTACAGGTATAGTATGCCTGATCCTGCAGGCTATTCTAATTGGTTGGATTCCTGCTGCTATCTGGGCTGTTATCAGCTTACAGAATGCAAGGGAAGATAGAAGGACACGACGTATCATTAGGGAAATGAGGCGATAATCGGTTTTTATCCTATTCGTCAATTAACCTTTTATCCTTTTAACCCTTTACCTATCTTTGCACCCTTATGAGTAAGGAAATTGTAGTGAGCGGTATCCGCTCAACCGGTCATTTGCACCTGGGCAACTATTTTGGTGCCATGCAGAACTATGTGAAAATGCAGGACAGTTATGACTGTTATTTTTTCGTAGCCGATTATCATGCACTCACCACTCATCCAGATCCAAAAGAATTGAAGCCGAGTGTATACAGGGTATTGGCAGAAAACATAGCCAGTGGCCTGGACCCGGAAAAGGTAGCCTTGTACGTACAGAGCGATGTGCCTGAAATTCCTGAGTTATACCTGATGCTGAATATGCTGGCCTATAAAGGAGAGTTGGAAAAGGTGCCTACATTTAAAGATAAAGTGCGCCAGCACCCCGACAACGTAAATGCAGGTTTGCTAACGTACCCCGTATTAATGGCTGCAGATATATTGATACATAGAGCGGTGAAAGTTCCTGTAGGGAAAGACCAGGAGCAGCACCTGGAAATGGCGCGTAATTTTGCCAATCGATTCAACAGTCGTTACGGAGCGTTTTTTCCCGAGCCGCAGGTTTTCCGATTCAATGATGACACGGTAAAGATCATGAGTCTTGATGGTAACGGTAAGATGAGCAAAAGCGAGAACGTGAACGCAACTATCTTCCTCAACGATGACGATGACACTATCCGTAAAAAGATAATGAAGGCTAAGACCGACCAGGGGCCAACTGAAGCCAACATGGTAATGCCGGATTACATCCAGAATTTGTTTGCTTTGATGAGTGCAGTATCTAATCCGGGGGTAACAGATACTTTCCGCACGGCATACAATAACTGCAATGTACGATATGGCGATATGAAGAAGCAACTGGCAGAAGATATGGTAGCCTTTGTAGCACCGATCCGTGAGCGGGCTGCAGAATTGAATAAGGACGAGGACACGCTGAGGAAGATATTGAAGATGGGTGCAGATAAGGCCCGAGCCAGCTCTTCAGAAACTATAAAGGGAGCAAGGAAACTAATGGGTATTAACTATTAGTATTCTGTAACTTATTATTTTTCAATGTTTTGATGGAATACGGTGCAAAACAAATACTAATTTGTTAGCTTTACTCCATTCGTTATAGGTCTGTATACCGGATCATTATTTTTTACTAATAATTTTTTACTATTTATACAATGCCTCATAAAGTAACTCCCAAGCATATAGCCGTGGCCGGTAATATAGGGTCTGGTAAAACAACGCTTACAGCCATGCTGGCCAAGCATTACAAATGGGAACCTCACTTTGAGGATGTGGAACACAACCCTTACCTTATAGATTTTTATGAGGACATGCACCGCTGGTCGTTCAACCTGCAGATATACTTTCTAAACAATCGTATAAAGCACCTTATAGACATAAGAAGCGGTAAAGACACTGTGATACAGGATCGTACCATATATGAGGATGCCTACATATTCGCTCCTAACCTGTTTGACATGGGGTTAATGACCAAGCGCGACTATGAGAACTATACTTCATTCTTCCAGAATCTTAAGACGCTCATACAACCGCCAGATCTGCTGATCTATCTGAAAACTTCAATACCTACATTGGTAGACCAGATACAGAAGCGAGGCCGTGAGTATGAGGAGAATATTAGGCTCGACTACCTGAAAAGGCTGAACGAGAATTATAACAAGTGGATAGACGGCTATAATGATGGCCCGCTACTTATCATTGATGTGAACAACTGCAACTTTGCAGAGAAGGAAGAAGACTTTGCAGATGTAGTGCGCCGCATAGATGCGCAGCTGTTTGGCTTGTTCTGATCGATTAAGTGACATTGCTCTAAATTATTTTTCTGTTTATTGTAACTTTTAAAAGGTTGCAACCGATATACTATTGCATATAATTGGTATATTCATCTTGTTCTACTAACCACTTCTTTCTATAGCATGAAAAACGCTTTACTTTTTCTATTGTTTGCTTTTATAGGTACTAATGCCGGGGCAGGCGTTATTAAAGGCCATGCGGCCGATACAAAAGGCGAGGCATTGTCTTATGCTACTATATATGTAGAGGGCACTACAATAGGGGCGAATGCCAATGCAGGTGGTGATTATGAGTTGACAGTAGCTCCAGGCTTGTATACAATTATCTGCCAGTATGTAGGCTACAAGCAAGCCAGATATAGCGTTACCATAAAAGGCGATGAAACGGTTACGCACAATTTTGTGTTGGCTACGCAGGGGCTGGAAATGAAAGAAGCGGTGATAAAAGCTAACGCTGAAGATCCGGCTTATGCAATAATGCGCAGCGCCATAAAGAAGCGGAAATTTCATGCTGACCAGATAAGTTCTTTTCAGACCAATATGTACTTGAAATGCATTGGCAGATCTCGGCAGATGCCGAAGAAGATAATGGGACAGAAGATAAATGCCCAGGACATAGGTGCGGACAGCAATGGTAAGGGTATCATATACCTGCTGGAAGAAGACGCAGATTATTATGTACAAGGTGAGCAGGAACGGACCGTGATACATTCTGTACGGGAGAGCGGTAATCCCGGTGGTGTAGGGTTTTCTCAGTTTCCTTCCGTTATCTCTTTTTACGA
>CANBQQ010000129.1 GCA_947371715.1 Flavipsychrobacter stenotrophus | reverse complement strand
TTAGTACCTTTAGGAAAGAATTAAGATGCGTTGTTCGTTTTATTAACCAGATATTCGCATTTTTACCCTGTATCTCATCTCATTTTAACGGCAGATCATGATCATCAGAATATTGACAATATTTATTCCGGCTATTTTGATCGGGTTTTCCTCGAAGGCGCAATCGACCATTACTGTGAACATAAATAACGTAAGAAATTCGTACGGCGTGTGTTGTGTCTTGTTGTTTTCCAATCCATCGGCGTTTCCTGGCGATGCAGGTAAGGCGGTAGCAAGTAAGGTGGTGAAAGCGCAGAAAGGACTTCGAAATATACAATTTGAGAAAGTGCCACCCGGCACTTATGCGGTAGCGGTGATACATGACGAGAACGGAGATGGCAAGTTGAACACCAATTTCTTTGGCATACCCAAGGAGGGTTATGGGGCATCTAATAACAATTTACCTATGACCAGTGCGCCCAAATTCACCGGATCATCATTCACGGTTTCGGGGAAAGACAAGACGTTGGATATAGGGTTGAAGTATTTTTAATTATTTTTTGAAGTCATTGTAATAAAGACACACGTTCCCCTACTAATAGATAACACGCATTTAAACACCTAAAAATTCCCCTCATGATCAGTATCCGGAACATCGTTAAAGAATATGCGGGGCACCGCGCTTTATCGGGTGTAAGCATGGAAATAGAAAAAGGAAAGGTATTTGGTTTGCTGGGCCCCAATGGCGCCGGCAAAACATCACTTATCCGTATCATTAACCAGATCACCGCTCCCGATTCGGGGGAGGTATTGTTTAATGGAGAAAAGCTGAACCAACATCATATAGCCCAGATAGGATACCTGCCCGAGGAACGTGGACTCTATAAAAAGATGGAGATCGGCGAGCAGATAGTGTACCTGGCGCAGCTGAAAGGACTTAGCCAGGCAGAAGCTAAGTTGAGAGCGCGGAAGTGGTTCAAAAAGCTGGAGATAGAGAGCTGGTGGAAAAAGAAGATAGAGGAGTTATCGAAAGGGATGCAGCAAAAGGCGCAGTTTGTAGCAACGGTAATACATGAGCCGGAGTTGATCATACTCGATGAGCCGTTCACCGGATTTGATCCTGTAAATGCCGAAATAATCAAGAATGAGATACTGGAGCTGAACCGCAATGGAGCAACCATCATCTTCTCTACCCACCGTATGGAGAGTGTGGAAGAACTGTGTGATTCTATAACGTTGCTTAACCTGTCGCATAAAATACTGGACGGCAAGGTGAAGGAGATAAGGAATCAGTTCCGGACAGGCACCTACATCATAGAGTATGAAGGACAGGGCGTACAAGTAAGTAGTGATGCGCCTTTTACTGCACTGTCGGAAACTATTGCAGATGATCATACCCAACTGAAGCTGAGGATAAAGGAAGGCAGGAAAGTAAATGACCTGCTTCACTATATGTTGCCATTATCTAACATCAGTAAGTTTGAAGAGGTGATACCCACTATGAATGAGATATTCATACAGGCTGTAAGCAAACAGAGATAAGACAACCCATTCCAAAATATTACTTCAATAGAAATTCCATGAATAAGATATTACTCATAATAAAACGCGAATACCTGACCCGAGTAATGAAGAAATCATTCCTGATGGTGACCTTCCTTGTGCCTGTGCTCTTTATAGGCATGATGTCGCTGGTAGTCTACCTGGCGGTGAACCAGGGCGGGCTGGGCGATGTAAAAAAGGTGCAGGTGGTAGATGAGAGCGGCTGGTTTGCTAATAAGCTGCAGAGCAGCAAAACAATTCAGTATTCATTTGCTACAGACTACGCGGCAACCAAAAAGACCTTTGTTAAGAATGGCTACGACTACCTTTTGTACGTACCTGTGACAATGAACAAAATACAGCTGTTTGGCGAGAGCACACCAAGCGTCATCAACTCAGGCAAGATAGAAGATGAGCTGACGAGAGTAGCAAGATCGCGCAGGCTTAGTGAAGCACACATAGACTCGGCGGTACTGGCCAATGCGCAGACAGCGCTTACCGTGGAACCCAAGCAAATAGGCGAGAATGGCGAAACGGACGCAAATGTGATGGCCAAATACGGTATAGGACTTGTTTGTGCATTCCTGATCTACATATCGTTATTCCTTTATGGAGCGCAGGTAATGCGTGGCGTAATAGAAGAGAAGGTGAGCAGAATAATAGAGGTGATGATCTCATCAGTAAAACCCTTCCAACTGATGCTCGGAAAGATAATAGGCGTAGGTATGGTGGGACTCACGCAGTTTGTTTTGTGGATAGTTTTAACAGCTGTGTTGTCGACGGCTGCAGGTAGTGCGGTGGGGTCGAAAATGGCGGCTATGCAGCAGGTGCAAACAGCACAGCAAGTGCCCGGCGTTAAAACGGCAATGACGGCTAATGCTGACAAGATGGAGCATAACAAAGTAGCGGCCGTGATCCATTCATTTGAAAGCCTGCCAATAGCCCAGATAGTATTGTGCTTCCTGTTTTACTTTACATTTGGCTATCTGCTGTATAGTGCTTTATTTGCCGCGGTAGGCTCTGCAGTAGACAATGAAACGGAGACGCAGCAGTTTATGCTGCCGGTCACCATGCCGCTCATCTTTACCATCATTCTGTCGCAGTCTGTGATCGTTAATAACCCTGACAGTGCATTGTCGGTATGGTTATCAATGATCCCATTCACCTCACCAATTGCTATGATGATCCGTATACCATTTGGTGTGCCCCCATTGCAGATCGCAGCATCTATGGTGCTGATGGTGCTCGGCTTCTTATTTACCACGTGGGTAGCTGCCAGGATATACAGGGTAGGTATTTTGATGTACGGCAAGAAAGCCAGCTATAAGGAACTGGCTAAATGGTTTATGTATAAAGAGTAGTGCGCACATTTTTCAATAAAAAATACAAATAGTCCGGAATAATCCGGGCTATTTTTTTGTCATAAACTCCCCATTTTTGAATCAATTGCCGTATGTTTTTTTATTAAATTAGGAAAAGGGGGTAATTTACGGGGTAGAAATTACAACCAGCAAAACAAAAAGGATGAAAAGAATCTTATCGGGCCTGGCCTTAATGGCGGGCATCTTCAATTGTTCCACCTCGCAAGCAGGTAATTTGTGGGAGAAAATAGACGCACGGTACGCACCTGCCAAAAGCGTGATGGCTTTTCAACCCAAGAGCTATAGTGTGTATACGATGAATGAGACCTCTCTGAAGTTGCAGATGCTCTCTTTGTCTACCGACCCGAATGAGGCACAGATCATACAGTTGCCGATGCCGGATGGTACAATGCGCGATTTTAAGGTATGGCAAACACCAATGCTTCCTGAAGCATTGGCTGCACAATATCCGGATATCAACACGTTTACAGCGGAAGCGGTGAATAACCGTAACGTAACTGCCAAAATCGACTTTACCATGTATGGTTTCCATGCAATGGTATTTGATGGCGACAATACATTCATGGTAGATCCTTATGATAATTTTCATGACGGTTACTACATGGTGCATCTGAAAAATGATGAGACACGTACCATGGACCAAAGAATGAAGTGCACCTTTAAAAGCAAGAATGATGAAAGTCTTGCAGGTGAAAGTGTTGACTTCGCAGGTAAGGGCTTGCCAAAATTAGCGCAACGTACCGTGAATGGCTACCAATTGCGTACTTACAAACTGGCACTTGGTTGCTCGCACCAATATGCGCAGGCTGCTACAGGTTTGGGTTCTCCTACGGTAGCACAAACGCTGGCAAAGATGACCACCACAATGAACCGTGTGAACGGTGTCTATGAGCGTGAGTTTTCTGTAACTATGGTATTTGTGAGTGGTGAAAATTCATTGATATTTACTACAACAGCAGGTGACCCTTATGGACCGGATGATTCCAACCCCGGTAATTTGCTTACTGATAACCAGACCAAGTGCGACGCAGCAATTGGTAACGCGAACTACGATATAGGCCATGTGTTCAGCACCGGTGGTGGTGGACTGGCCTTGCTGGGTGTGGTTTGTGAAGCCGGCTTTAAAGCGCAAGGTGTAACAGGTAGTACCACACCTACGGGCGATGGTTATGATATTGACTATGTAGCGCATGAAATGGGCCACCAGTTTGGTTCTGAGCATACGTTTAACAACGATAATGATGGTTCATGTTTCAGTAACAGATCTGCAGCGGATGCTTATGAACCAGGTAGCGGTTCTACCATTATGGCGTATGCAGGCATCTGTGACCCTGATAACATTCAGCTGCATAGCGATGCGTATTTCCATGCCAAGAGTTTACTGGCGATACAGGGGTATATTTCTACAGCAGGCGATGTTTGCCCTGTAAAAACACCTACAGGTAACAAACTGGTTAGCTATGCTGCATTTACTAATACATATTCTATTCCTTACCTTACACCGTTTGAGTTACTTGCGCCAACAGCAGTTGATTCTGTAGCTGATTCGGTAGTATTGTATTGCTGGGAAGAGTATGACCTGAGCACTTCGGGCACTACGTTCTCAGCTGCAACTACCACAGGGCCTATCTTCAGATCATACAATCCTGTGCAGAACGGGCTAAGAATATTCCCTAAGAACAGCATGGTATTATCAGGCACATTGAGCAATGCAGGAGTTAATAATGCGCAAGGTGAGAAAGTGCCTACAGTAGCACGCACCATGAAGTTCAAATGCACATTCCGCGACATCATTCACAATCATGGTTGCTTTGTATTTCCTGATGACATGACTACGGTAAATGCAGTAAATACAGGCGCAGGATTTAGAGTTACGAGCCAAAACACCACAGGTATTACTTATGCAGGTGGTAGCAGCCAAACTGTTACATGGAATGTAGTAGGTACTACTGCAGCGCCGATAAGTGCAACTAATGTGAAGATATATATGTCGGTAGATGGCGGTAATACATGGTTGTATAACCTTGGTTCATTCGCTAATACAGGTACTGCCACCATTACCGTTCCTAACCCGGCAACTACCAGCAGCACAGTGCGCTTCAAGGTAAAGGGATCAGGTAATGTGTTCTTTAACGTGAATTCGAACAACTTTACTGTTACCTACAATTCGAGCTTGCCGGTATCAGCATCTGTGAACTCTGTAGCCAATTTCGCAAGTGATGTGAAATTGTATCCGGTTCCTGCTGCAGATATGCTGCACATAACTACAGGTAGCCGCAACAATGTACAGGCGATCATAATCAACGCTGTTGGTCAAACAGTATGGCAGGGTCAAGTAAACGGACAGGCAGATGTGAATGTAAGCTCATGGGCTAAGGGCGTTTATCATGCCCGCCTGATGAGTGAAACCGGCAACGAGCAGGCTGTGAAGTCTTTTGTTGTGGAATAGTAGATAGTCGTAAGTAGAAGGGAGAAAGTATAAAAGCGTTTCTCCTTCTTTTAAATATAAAAAGAGGTTGTTCGGATAACGGACAACCTCTTTTTGTTTTTAAAAGGACGGGGAGATACTTAGTATCGATCGAATTTATACACCAGTGAGAGGTTTGCGTTTATGCCTGCAATCGGTTCGCTATAGCTGGTAAGTAAACGTCCTGCATTGTTGGTTCTGTTCACGTTCTCAATTGTGAAGTCGGGTTTTGAGTAGTAGTAGTCGAGATTTAGAGTTACACCAAAGTGTTTACAAAAATCGTATCGGGCTGCTGCGCCAGCCTGGAAACCAATAGTATTGGCGGTGGCTGGTTTTTGCTGAAAAGTACCATCTGTATTATCTTCCAATCGCACTTCATAGCCTGCCAACTGTGCATGGACCAGTCCGGTCATGGCGCGGAGATCTACAGAGATATGATGGCAAAACGAAACGGAATAATTAGCCCCAACGAGGTAACTGAAAGTATGGTTATCATCTTTTACTTTGACAGTTGCGTCGCCGACGGCAAAAGACTCTACAAAGCCGCCAGCTATATTTTCAAGGCCGGCTGAGTTGTATCGCGTATATGAAGCAAGTGCGGTAACACCCCAATGTTTCGTGACCATGTAAGTACCGGTGATGCCCAAATTAAAGCCAGTAGCGGCAAAGCCTGACTTACTATCGGCGTAGTCTGTTTTGGCAAAATTACCGAGTGGCATACTGGCTCCACTTGTAATACCTATGTAGATGGGCGGCTTTACTCTTAATAAGAGATCGTGAACCAGAATAGTGTCTTTTTGTGCCATAGCATAGCCTGAGCCCAGTAGCATTATAGCTGCTATGGGCGCTAACTTGTTGAAGAAGCGTTTCATTTTTATTTGTTTTAAATGGTGAGGTTTTAATGTTAATCTACGTGCACTCTGAAGTTAACGTCAGCATCGATAGACCCGGGTGCACAGTCGCCGTTTTTTACATTAGGCTGGTGGTGCAGCGTAACTTCCAGATTACCTGTGCCTATCAGATTTGTAGTCACCCTGTTGTTAAGCCCGATAGGTAGTGATGGGCTATTCGTGTCATGATCTGTTGGCACTATACCCAGTGAAAGACCACCTGATATGCCGAAACATACAAGATGATAGTTGCCGCGCGCTCTTATATCTGCAGTTATATCGCTTGCCGGTGTTTTAGACTCGTCAAGGAATATTACCGAAAGATCGTAAACTGCGCTGTTCTTCAGGTAAAGCACCGCATTTGAAGTATCTAAAGACCCACCAGGAATACTTACCCATTTTGCAGATGGCGTATCGGTAGGATCTTGCGTGTTTACCGCTTTTAGTTGCACAGTTGTAAGTAGTTCGTTAGTAGGCTGCTCTGTGACGTTTTTCTCGGCCTTGGTGCATGAGCTCCATATGCAGAGTATCATTATACTAGCTACAAATAATATTATTGATCGATTTTTCATTGTTAGTTCTTTTGTTGTTAAAATGAATATTTGAGCCTCAGCACATAATTAGAGCCAAGATCATCTGCATAGTACCTGAAATGATTCAGGTAGTCGCGGTAGGCCACATTGCCTATGTTAGTTACGCCCACATTTACCGTCAATAAATGTCGTAAAAACGGAGTCGTAAATCCGGCATTTACATTGAACAAAGTATAACCGGCAGGTGGCGGCGCAAAGTCTGAACCGCGGTTACCCTGTGCCGTGGTATAAAGTGCGCCTGTAGTAGCCGTAGGCACCCTGTTCTGCCTGCTGACACTTACATTCTCAACAGTAATGTATGGTTCATTGAGCTTCCAGATCTTATGTACCTGGTAGGTGATGCCGTTCTGAAACCTGTTTGCAGGCATGTAGATAAGGTAATCATCTGTAGATTCATTGTAGCCGAGTACTATGGTAGTCTTAGACTGGAAAGTGAAGTGCTTTACAAAATCATACTGGAATGACAGATCAATGCCCTTAATATTTACATCATGCTGCACATATTGAAACTTAGGGAAGGTGCCGCTTATCAGAACAGTGTCTCTGCCGGTAGGCATAGAGTAAATGTAGTTGCCAATTTTATTGTAATAAAGATCGGCAGTTATTCTCCATTTGTCGCCGGTATAATTAGCTGACAAGGTAGTATTTACTGATCGTTCAGACTTCATTCCTGAATCGCCCACTTCAAACGTTGCGCTGCTGAAATGCTCGCCATTGATGTACATCTCATTGATACTTGGCGCTCTCCATGCAGTGCCTATATTGCCCGTAAAGGTAAGGTGTGCATTGTAGCGGTAAGTAGCTCCGGCGGTACCTGTAAGGTTCTGATAATTGTAAGTGGTATTGAACAACTCCAAGGTATTTGTATTGCGCTGGTACACCCGCAGCCACCTGTAGTCATATCGCGCGCCTGCCTCGAAGGTGAACTTCTTATAGTTGTATCTTTCTATGGCAAATGCGCCACCGTTATAGTCGCGGAAGTTGGGGATCAGATACCTGATGCCGGCAAATACATTGCCGGATGTATTACCAGTAAGACCCACACTACCAGAGAAGCCGTTCTTTACGCCTGAAGTGTATATCAGATCTAATGAATGCGTGATCAACTTGAAGCTTACCTGCGGCTTTTCCAGAACATCGGGGTTGGTAGAGTATGGCAGCGAGGCGTCAAACTCTTCCCTCAGGTCTTCCTGCCTGCCGAATGTAAGATCCAGTTTGGCATTGTTGGCCAGCTTGTAATTTACATT
>CANBQQ010000128.1 GCA_947371715.1 Flavipsychrobacter stenotrophus | reverse complement strand
TAATTCATAGGTTGTTCCAAGGTTGGCGGCTGTGGCATAGAGTCCAGGCGATCTACTTTCTATTTCCTTGAATACTATTTTTGCCGCCTGGTATTGGTTGTTATAACAAAGCATAACACCATAGTCGGAATAGTCGGTGAGTTTCCCGCTTCTTTTATAAGTGATTTCAGCTTTCCTCAGACTGTCTGAAAGGTCTTTTGCAGTCAACATCCCTAAGTTGCTTTGGGGGACTACAAATACTTCCTGCCCTTCTCCGAAGACCAGTTTACCATTTAAGAGCGCTTTATATTCGTTGAGACAGCTATAAGCGGGTAAGTACCCGAATATTGCCATTATTACTATTGTGTATATTTTATATCTCATATAAAGGCATACTAAAACAAAACCCGCACTTTAAAAGTACGGGTTTGTAATATAAATAGGATGTGTGTTATTGTTTAATTACCCAGATAAGTCTTCAACAACTGGCAACGGCTTGCGGTGCGCAGTTTAGTGATGGCCTTGTCCTTTATCTGCCTCACGCGTTCGCGGGTAAGAGAGAACTTGTCGCCTATATCTTCCAGGCTCATTGGATTAGCTACACCTATACCGAAGTAGAGCTTAATAACGTCTCTCTGGCGGTCTGTAAGGGTGCTTAACGACCTTTCTATCTCGCAGCGGAGTGATTCGCCATGGTACAGCTCTGCATCGGCAGCAACAGAGTTAGGGTTTTCCAGTATGTCCAGCAAGCTATTGTCTTCGCTGTCTACAAATGGTGCATCTACCGATACGTGGCGGGCAGCTACGCCCAGTGTTGTTTCTACTTCTTCTGTACCTATGTCCAGTAGTTCTGCCAGTTCTTCGGTCGATGGTTCACGCTCAAATTCCTGTTCCAGCTGAGAGTATGCTTTGCTTATTTTGTTAGAAAGTCCTACTTTATTGAGTGGCAGACGAACGATACGTGATTGTTCGGCAAGTGCTTGTAAAATTGACTGGCGGATCCACCAAACTGCGTAAGAGATAAATTTAAAGCCTCGGGTCTCATCAAATCGTTGTGCTGCTTTTATTAATCCTAGATTTCCTTCATTGATAAGGTCACTTAAAGAAAGTCCCTGGTTCTGGTATTGTTTGGCCACAGATACTACGAAACGTAAATTGGCTTTTGTGAGTTTTTCAAGAGCGCGTTGATCGCCCTGTTTGATCTTAATGGCTAGCTGAACTTCTTCTTCAGGCGTTATCAGGTCTACTTTGCCTATTTCCTGTAAATATTTCTCAAGAGACTGGCTTTCACGATTGGTAATTGACTTCGTGATCTTTAGCTGACGCATGGACATTGGCAGAGAGTTGAGTGGTTAGAGATAAACTCAGAGGTTAATGAAAATCAAACAAATAGTGGTGTTTACTACAGCAAATCTAAGGTTCTTAACAATCCAACCCAAAAAAAATTATGATTGTATTAACGAACTCAATACAATATCCAATGATTTCATTTAAAAATATCTATTGAAATGACGAATAAAATTTTGTTTGTAACTTCCTTTTTTTATTATTGCACTCTAAGAAATAAGTGAACAGTCTGTAATGAGTAAGAAGAAAATAATGTATTCGGTAGAATTTCCCATTCGTTGCTCCCCGGGAATCTTGTTTGAGTTTTTGTCAACGCCCGTAGGTTTGCAGGAGTGGTTTGCCGATAGAGTGGATCAGAAGGATCAGAAATTTTTCTTTACATGGAACGGATCGACCGAATGGGCTGAAGTTTTGGAAAATGTTGAGAATGAATTTATTAGATATCGTTGGGAGTATTATCCAAGCGATGAGTTCTTTGAGTTCAGTATCGAACAGAGTCCGGTAACCAGCGAAACAATATTAAGAATAACCGATTTTGCCGATAAGGGTGATATTAAAGACCAGGAACAACTATGGAGCTCTCAGATCAGCGATCTGAAGCACAGGATCGGCGCATAAAGATATAATGGCTCAATTGCGAAATGGCTCAATGGCTTAATTGGGTTACAGTAATAATTGTGAAATAGCATAAAATACAAAGGGTAATCAGTTTCCGCTGATTACCCTTTTACATTTTTCAGAATTGAGCCATTGAGCAATTAAGCCATTGAGCCATTATTTTAAGAACGCTGAATACATCCACACCAGCTTCTCCTGTTGTTTTATGTAGTCGCTCATCAGTGAGTTGGTTCCCTCGTCATTAGCGTCAGCCGACATAGATAGTATTTCACGCTCCAGTGTCAGCAATGTGCTGAACGAATCCAAAACAATCCCTACGGCTTCTTTACCTTTCGATACATTGGTCACTTCTTTTATCTCAGATGTTTTTACGTAGTCGCTGAAAGAGTGCAGGGGAGTATGGCCCAAGGTAAGGATGCGTTCTGCGATCTCGTCTACCTTCAGCAGGGCATCTGTATACAATTCTTCAAATTTCAGGTGTAGCTCAAAGAACTTATCTCCGGTAATATTCCAGTGAAAGCCGCGTGCGTTGATGTAAAATAACTGGTAGTTGCTCAGCAGGTTGTTGAGTTTGTCTGCCAGTTGTTTGCCCTGTTTTTCGTCAAGTCCTATTTGGTTTTTCTTAGCCATGGTGTGTGTTTGTTTTGTGTGGCAAAGGTACGCTGTCGCATTCCCGTGCCTTATTGGCTTTTACGATAGTACAATGTGAAAAATAAATATTTCAGTAGCTAAACCTGACAATTGCGGCGAGAATCGTCTTTTTATCAGAGTATGACTATCAATAACCTGCAATCCCCTATAATTAAGTTGGAAGTGAATTGAGTCATTGAGCAATTAATCCATTGAGCCATTATGATAAGTATCTTTGCCCCATGGAACTGGTTATTGCATCTAACAACAAGGGGAAGATAAGAGAGATAAAACCGCTCATTGAAGGGATTGAAGTTTTATCGCTGCAAGATGTTGGTTTTACCGATGATATCGCCGAACCATTTCACACTTTCGAGCAGAATGCCCTGGCAAAGGCATCGGCAATCAATGAGTTTACAAAGAAGAATGCATTTGCTGATGATAGTGGCATTTGCGTGAATGCCCTTAATGGAGAACCGGGAGTAGACAGTGCTCATTATTCCGGCACACGCGACGATGAACAGAATCTGCAAAAAGTGCTGAAGGAGCTACAGGGTGCAGATGACCGCACTGCCTTCTATAAGGCCGTTATCTGCCTTATATGGGAAGATGAGGTCTATTACTTCGAGGGAGTATGCGAGGGGCGCATCATAGAGGAAAAGAGGGGAGAAGGCGGTTTTGGTTATGATCCCATATTTGTTCCCGATGGTTACGATCAGACATTTGCCGAACTGCCGCTTGATGTAAAGAACACGATCAGCCACAGGGGTAAGGCAGTGCGGAAGATGGTGGAGTTTTTGAATGCGAAAATACCTGCAAGCGCGTAGAGACGCATAATTGCCTCTCCAGAGCCGGTGAGACAGCATATAGTTGTCGATAAACAAACAGATTTTTATGAAATTTACTATAGGAGACAAGATATTATTGAAGCGTACGGGTGAAGAAGGTCATGTGGTTGCATTGATCGATAAGCAGATGATGGAGGTTGAGGTTAACGGCACTGCATTCCCGGTTTATATAGAAGATGTCGATCACCCTTATCTTAAATGGTTTACCGAAAAGAAACCGCAAAAGAAAAGCAGCGCGCTGCCGGAGATTCCCGTGGAGCGCATCATTGAGCGTAAGCCTAAGCTCGCAAGAGGTATCTATTTGTCATTTGTTCCGGTATTCAGAACCGAGGATATGGAAGAGGTGGTTGATTATATCAAGGTATATCTGCTCAATGAACTACCTGTCGATATAAAGTTCAGTTATGATGTGCAGTTGGCGAATAAGAGCATTTTTAAGCACGAAGGATCATTGCACTCATTTGGCAATATTTACCTGAATAATGTGGCCTACAGCGACATGAACGATCAGCCCCGCTTTACATGGAAGGTGCGGGATATTGGCAATGAAAAGATGGAAATGGCTGAGGGTATTGTACGCATAAGGCCCACAAAACTATTTGAGCATATCAACAACGTAATGCTGAACAGCGAGCCGTCTTTCAGCTACCAGATGATACAGGAATTCATGCCGAAGAAGAAGCCCGAGCCGCAGATGAAACTGGAGCAGAAGGAACCCGAAACGCCCGGTATTGTAAATAAGCGCACACTTGAGCCGGCTAAGTATGAACTTGACCTGCACATAGAGCAACTGGTAAAGAATGTAGCAGCACTAAGCAACGACGAGATCATTAAGAAACAACTGGACACTTTAGAAAAATATCTGCATCTGGCCATTGCCCACCATCAGCAAACCATGATAGTGATACACGGTATGGGCAAGGGTAAACTGCGTGAAGAAGTACATTCCATACTCAAGAAAACCCCCGAAGTAAAACGCTTTAAAAATGAATGGAGCGGTAAGTATGGATTTGGTGCTACTGAGGTGACGTTCAGGTATTAGCTATGGCTATTCACCCCTCATCATTTCCATTGTTGTTATCCAAAGATTTGACAACTTTCTAAAAAGTTGTCAAATCTGGAAACGGAGGTAATGGAATATATACTCCTACAAATGAAAATTCGGATCAAACTGCTTGGCCTGCTGCTCGTAATTGCGGGCCTCGTTCATATTGCCGAGTTCCTTATAGATGATGGCAATGAACTGGAATGATTTATAGCCGTAGAAATCGGGTTGCAATTCTATGGTGTGCTTAAAGTTGAGGATAGCAGAATCGGGTTTCTTCATCTGGTAATAGCACACACCTCCATTGAACTGAGCTACAACATTTCTCGGATCATACAGATTGGTCATTCGGTAGTAGGTAAGTGCATTGGGATAATCTACCAAAGTTAGGTACAATGTACCCAGGTTGGCCAGAGCGTTAGATTTCTGTGGATTAATTTTCAGTGCATATTTAAGGTGATAGGCTGCAGAATCATACTTTTTTGCCCTGAAGAATGCCGCACCTATTTCTGCCTGCGCATCCACGTTATCGTAGAATATTGCTAAAGACCTGTTCAGGAACTTAAAGCTTTCATCATTATACATTTTGGCTTTAACGGTATCTGTTTCTGCACCGCATTTCTTCTGTAGCTCGCTGGCTACATAGTAGTTCAGGCGGGTGTTGTTAGGCATTTTAGCGGCATCTGCACTATATAGCGTATAACTGTCCTTCCAATCGCGGTTACGGGCAAAAGTTTCTACCGCAAATGGCAGGCAAAGTATAGCTACCACCACCATTACTTTAGGCAGTTTAATATCCTCAAAAGCTGCATTGTCTTTACGGATCACCCACTTCTCAATAGCCAACGCTATAGCCAGGCATGAACCTACAGAGCAGAAGAATAGGAAACGCTCCGCGAATGTAGATGCCAGCATAATGAAGATGTTCGAGAACAAAGAGATGGTAGCCAGGAAGAACAGTATACTGAATGCCCATGGGTCTTTCTTATTTTTTATAAGCCGCATAACTGCAAATACAGCCAGTCCCAGGTATACCAGCAGTGACAGGATGACGCGGAAATTGGCAAATGTCATGTAGTCTATGGTCTTGTACGAGCGGTCTATAGCCAGCGGATAAGGAACAAACAGCAAACGTATGTAATCACCTAATATCCAGATCTCGGTAGCCAATCTCGAAGAAGCGGAGATAGTTTCTTTCACCAGCATGTTATCCACAAAGTTTATCGGAAATTCCATGTTGCCATTGTCAGCTACTATCCTTGCTCTTATAGCCAGGTAAAGACCCGTGGCAATAAAGGTGCCTACTGTTATTCTTATAGCGCGTGTGCGGTTATCATCTATAAAGAAGAAGAAGATAAGCGGCACAATAGCAAGGAAGGTAATAACAGTTTCTTTAGAAAGAAATGACAGGAACAACGCGAAAGTGCCCATTAGCAATTGCATGGTCTTTGCAGACTTCATATAATTGGCAAACATGTTCAGAGACACAAATGCAAAGAAGAAGCAAAGTAGTTCGTCGCGGCTTTTAATGTTGGCAACTACCTCTGTGTGAATAGGGTGTACTGCAAATAGCAGAGCTGCTATAAAAGCAACAGCCATTTTCTTGCGGTCGAATAGCTTGTTAAGGAAGATAAACAGACCAGCTACACAACCACCAAAAACGAGCAGGTTAGCAAAGTGGTGCAACCATGGTGTAAATGGTGTTTTAGTTGCGGTAAACATAGTAGACAATTCACACTCAGTAGCAAACATTACCAGCGACATAGGCCTGTACTCATTCGACATATTAGCGTAACCCTTGAGCCTTAATGTGCCTAATATGTCCGGTATCATCTTCATGCCCTGTGGTACCACAAAGTTGTCTTTGATCACCATCACGTCGTCAAGCACATATCCATTGAGCAATGTATTGCTATAAACAAGCATGGCTATTACTGCCAATAGGATAGCCAATTTGGTTGTCATTGACATTGGCTTCTTTTCCTTCGGTTCTTGTTTCTGCGGTGCCACGTTAGGCCTTGGTTGCACAGGCTGGCGTGGTGGTACATTTTGTCTAGGCTGATTGCCCTGATTACTCTTCTTGGCCACTACTATTTTAATTTAAAGTCTGAAAAATATTGTTTGGAGATAGCCTCGTATTTACGTGCCTGCTCCATGTTGCCCAATTCCTGATACGAAAGCGCAATATATGGTATATTGGTTACCTGTTTAGGGTCAAGCGATAATTGTTTGCTGATGGTCTGTATGCAAAGATCGTATTGCTTATTGAAGAAATAAGCACGACCAAGGTTAGAATACGCATTGATGTAGTTAGGGTTAAGGCTCAGCGATTTGCTGAACATCACTATTGCCTGCGGGTAGTTTTTGGTATTCAGGTATATAGCTCCCAGGTTATTGATCATATTAGCCTCATTAGGATTGATGACCAGCGCCTTTTTAAAGTATACTTCAGCCGAATCATACTGCCCCTTCGAGAAGTAAGCAACGCCTGTTTCCTGTATGGCTTCAGGGTAGCCCGGCTGGAATTCCAGCATCTTCTTATAATTGTATATCGCAGAGTCGTATTCTTTCAACTGGTTGTAGGTGCGACCCATGTTGAAATAGGCCAGTACAAAATTAGGGTTCACCACCAGTGCTCGCTTAAAGGTGGCAATGGCTTCTCTGTACTTGCCGGTAGCCATGTAAACGCTGCCCAGGTTGTTAGTAGCAATAGGGTGGTTGGGGTTAAGCTGTAGCGTACGTTTATCATAGTACTCGGCCGAGTCGTATTGTTGCAGTCGGTCAAAGATCCTGCCCATCTCGGCATTGGCTTCGGTAAACTGAGGGTAGATAGACAACGCTACCCGCAAATGCTCCTTTGCTTCTTTATCTATCTCCTTCTTCTTTACGGGGTCGGTCTCTTCCGCATATAAGCTTTCAGCCAGGGCTGTACCCAGGTAGTAATTCAACCGGCTATCGTTCGGCGATTTTGCCAGGTCTGTACGATACAGGCTAACGCTGTCTTTCCAATCTGCATTACGGGCTATGGTCAGTCCGCCGAAAACAAGCAGCAGCGGTACGAGAATAGCAAGAAATTTCGGAGTTTTCAGTGCACTGATGTCAGGCGTTTCGCCTTTAAGTATCCATCTATCCGCGGCAAAAGCACCTGCCATACACCAGCCTGCCGACGCCATAAACAGGAATCGTTCGCCCATCTCTGCACCTATAAGGATGAACATGTTGTTGAACAGTGCAATAGTGGCCAGATAAAACAGTATAGCAAATGCCAATGGGTCTTTATTATTTTTAATGAACCGGGTTACCGCGTACCAGATCATAAAACCATAGGCAGCCATAGATGCGATAACGCCTACATTAGCAAATGATGCATACGGTATAGCATTGTAAGAGTAATTGCAGACCAAAGGGTAGGGTATAAACAACAATGCTAAGTACTTACCCGATATCTGAATGGATGTTGCTATCCGGGTCATAAAATCAGGTGCCTGCGTTAGCGCATTATCTATAAACTCTATTTGCCTTGTTTCATTGGCGGCGTACTTGTCTAATATAACTGCCCTAATGGCTATAAATGCTATGGTGCTTAATACAGTGCCAAGGGTTATGAACAGTGCTCTTTGTTTGCTGTCATTCTTAAATA
>CANBQQ010000127.1 GCA_947371715.1 Flavipsychrobacter stenotrophus | reverse complement strand
AGTAGCAGGCGGCTTTATCAAACGGTTTGATACTAATTTCATTTACAACTTCTTTGCGCAACTGCTTACCTTCCTGTTTGTATGCTTCTGCTGGATCTTCTTTAAGGCCATCAACTTTAATATAGCGAAGGACATGATACACCAGATCGTGTATAATTTTGACATCAATGTATGGAGGGAGTTCTTTGAGAATTACCACAATGTCATTTACCTGATGCTGCTGGGTTATGTGATCCATATGATACCTGACAACTTACCTGAGCGGATCATTCCGAGATTGCAGAAAGCGCCGCTTGTGGCGTATATTGCAGTGTTTGTGGTATTTCTGTTTGTGTATGCGCAGTTCAAATCGAGCACACCGGTGATGCCTATTTATCTGCAGTTTTAAAAGAACTTTCAACTTTTGCTACTGATATTATTTATCATTAAATTTGTAGTATGCGAATAGTAACATTCAATTTACCGGAGAACTTGGATATGGATGACAGAGAGATAACTATGTCACTTGCCGCTAAATTATATGAAGATGGTAAACTATCTATTGGGCAAGCCGCAGAGCTAGTAGGACTTACAAAACGGACGTTTATTGAATTGCTTGGAAAATACGGTGTTTCGATATTTAACTATCCAGCTTCAGACCTTTCTCAAGACATTGCCAATGCTTGATATCGTCATATCAGACACCAGCTGCCTGATATTGTTGAACAATATAGGCGCCATTGATCTCCTTCAGAAACTATATAATAAGATTACAACAACAACTGAGGTTGCAGAAGAATTTGGTGACTATTTACCCAACTGGATAGTTATAAAAGCAGCAAAAGATAAACACTACCAAAAAATATTAGAACTACAAATTGACAGAGGTGAAGCTAGTGCTATTGCATTAGCGATAGAATTTGAAACATGTACTTTAATAGTTGATGATAATAAGGCAAGAAAAGTAGCCAAAAGCCTTGGATTAAATATCACAGGAACAATTGGCATAATAGTGAAGGCGAAACTGAATGGTGTGATCCCCTCTATCAAACCATACCTGGTAAAAATACAAGAAACAAATTTCCGAATATCGGAATCGCTTATAAAAGAGGCCCTACTAAAAGCCGAAGAATAATACCCAAGCTTGTCATCCGATTTGCCAAACTGATAATTAGCATTACCATGAATAAAGTGATACACCTCTGTTTTGATAATTGGTTGAGGCCGATATTGTTTTGTGCCATTGCTTTTCTATTGTACCTGGGAACGATATACCTGGGTTACAATACCGTTGCCTCATTTTGCTTCATTCTTTTTGCTATAGGGTTTGCAGGCGCTTTCGGATCAGCAATATACCAGTTCTTTAATGGCAGGTGGAAGGAAGGATTACTTACGTTGCTGATATTGGTGGGTACTATTATTGGCGGGGTAATGGGGGTGTTGATATTTTTTATTGATAAGCGGTAGCTATTCATGTAACAAGTCATTAAATGCCGATAATCTTCTCTAAAAATAATGGGCAAAGTGAGTCGATATGATCTTGTTTTTTACTAAAATTGTAAAGCATGAAAACACATACTACCAACTGCATTAATACCTTTATTGCGATAGCCGATGACTGCCCTATTGACTTTGGTGAGGTGCCGCCTGTAAAGGGAGATAAAAAATCGGCTGCCAATATACAGTATGACATGATCAGTGAGCATCCGTATGAGTTTACTTCTGATGATGTACTGTTCGGGGTATATGCAGAGAAGAATGATCTGCATGAAGATGAGCTAAAGTCTGCCAGAGCAGTATTTTTCTCTAAAGGTCAGCCATGCATGCGCGCATCGGCTCTTACAAAAAGATATGGCTGGGGTGTACATAGTAATGAAGAAGGCAAGATCGCATTAGTAGGAAGCGAGACACCGGAGTATAAGCGACTGAAAAACGACGCCACACTGGAAGTAGTGAAGGCAATGAAATCGGCGAGGTAATATACCATTCTATGAAAAACAATCCTTTTATTTGGTTTATTGTCTCGTTGCTCATCTCGTGCATAGTTGCAATAGGGTTTTGGATCCCAGCGTTTCAGCTTGTTTGTTACATTGACCCTCCTTATCATGATGGACATATGGGCATGCCTATAGGTCAAGCTATATACAGCATGGCAATAACTGCGGTAGCTTCGGTAGTTGTTCTTGTGTTACTTTTCAAGAAAATGAAAAAGAAATACAGCTAAACAGTTCCCTATAAAGATACCGTAAGTAAGACAGAGAACACAGGGCATTTCAGTATGTTACACTAGTTACTTTCTGTGTGTTTTAGCCCAGAGTTTCTTTAGCATTTTTTCGAGCTCCACTGCGAAGAAAATAATGGTAGATATAGCTATACAGATGAGTAGTTCCTTGAAAGTGAGTGGTTGTGTGCGGAATATCTTGTTGGCAAATGGCAGGTAGATGATGCCTAACTGAAGGATGAACGTAAGCAGTATAGCACCTATTATTGGCAGGTTAGTAAAGAAGCCTTTCCTGAAAATGTATTCCTTATCGCTCCTTATGGCAAATACATGCCCCAACTGTGATAGTAGAATAACAGTGAATACCTCTGTTTGCCAATGACCCGATTTTAAATGAATAGAATAGGCCTGCGTAGCTAGAACAACCGCTGCCATGAGAATACCAACCCATATGATGTGATAGCCTATACCATCTGAAAACATACTCTCGTTTGTTGGGCGTGGCGGGCGTTGCATAATATTCTTCTCCGCCTTTTCTCCGGCCAGCGCCAGGCCGGGCAATCCATCTGTGACGAGATTTATCCAGAGAATATGTATGGGTAGTAAAGGCATGGGCAGACCGATCAAAGGCGCGGTAAAAATGATCAGTATCTCGGCGCTGTTACAAGCCATAATGTACTTGACAAACTTCCTGATGTTATCATAAATGCGGCGGCCTTCTTTTATGGCATTGACTATGGTAGCAAAATTATCATCGAGCAATATCATTGATGCCGCCTCCTTGCTTACATCTGTGCCTGTAATGCCCATTGCTATGCCTATGTTGGCCGACTTGAGTGAAGGGGCATCATTTGATCCATCGCCCGTCATTGCTACAAAGTGATTCTTTCGCTGCAATGCTTTTACAATGGTGAGCTTCTGCTCGGGCGACACCCTGCCGTAAACCCTTATGTGCTCCACTTTTGCATCCAACTCTTCTTCACTCATGGCGGCGAGTTCCTTGCCCGTCACGGCAAGTCCGTCATCTGCAAGTATACCTAGTTCCCGTGCTATGGCAGAGGCTGTTTCAATATGATCACCGGTAATCATCACCGGCCTTATACCGGCTTCCAGACATTCCTTTATCGCTTGCTTTGCTTCGGGGCGGGGCGGATCTACCATACCTACGAAACCGGAGAATACCATTTGCTGCTCCACATCTTCCCATTTGTCGGGTGATGGAACTTCTGTGAGTTTCCTCCAGGCATAGGCCAACACACGGATCCCTTTCCCGGCCATCTCAGCGGCCTCGTCGTTGAGCTTTTTTTGTTCTGCTTCAGGAAGGTCTAGAATGGACGTAACAGCGCCAGCACCACCCTTAGTGATGGCTACAAAACCATCTTCAAACTTATGAATGGTTGTCATTCGTTTACGGTCGGCATCGAAAGGGAACTCGCGTTCGCGAGGGTACTCTTTTTGTATCTCTTCCAGTTTTCCGGCGGGGTGCTTTTCGTCTATATAGCTGGTCATGGCAATCTCGGTAGGATCACCGAGCCATTCCCCTTTTTCATTCTTTACTACATCCTGATTAACCGCCATAGACCACTCCAGAAACGAGACATCGGCTGCAGGAGATGGCGGCAAACCCTCTGCTGGCTTTACCTCTACCACGTTCATTTTGTTCTGGGTCAAGGTCCCTGTTTTATCAGAACAAATAAAAGTTACTGACCCAAGGGTTTCTACCGCATGTAGGTTTCTTACCACTACCTGCTTCTTCACCAATCTCTTGGCACCCACCGCAAGCGCAATTGTAACAAGCGCAGGCAGCGCCTCGGGAATTGCTGCTACGGCAAGGGAAATAGCGATCAGGAGCATGTTCAAAGGAGCCTCACCTCTTATCAACCCTACTCCAAAAAGGACTATACACAGCGCTATAATAACGTACGAAAGCTTCTTGCTGAAGTCGGTCATTTTGAGTTGTAGCGGTGTACCCACATTTTCCTCTTGTAATAGCACCGCAATCTTACCCACCTCGGTGTTCATACCCGTTTCTACCACCACGCCGGTACCCCTTCCATTAGTGATCTTTGTGCCCTTGTAGGCAATGTTCAGTCGCTCTGCTACAGGAATCCCTTCATCGGCAATAGGCTCTGTGGTTTTATCTACGGGAACAGATTCACCGGTGAGCGAAGACTCTTCTATACGTAGTGAATGGATCTCTAATAGGCGAATGTCGGCAGGCACTATCTGCCCGGTCTCGAGCAAAACAACATCGCCGGGCACCAAATCCTGAGATGGAATTCTTTTGGTTTGGCCATCGCGGGTGACATTAACCTCAGACACCGCCAGTTTTTTGAGGGCTTCCATTGTTTGTTGTGCCCTGTATTCCTCTGCGAAACCAATGACGGCATTGAGCAGTACGATGACCAGAATAATTATGGTATCAACAAGATCGCCGGCGATGCCTGAAATAATAGCTGCGGCAACGAGCACAACAATCATGAAATTTTTGAACTGTTCCAAGAATATCTTCCAGGCAGATTTTTTCTTTTTCCCCTTTAGCTCATTGGAGCCATTTGTAGTAAGCGCAGCCGCAGCGTTAGCAGAAGTAAGTCCGGCATCTGACGACGATAGTTTTGAAATAACGGATGCAATGTCTAATGTGTGCCAGTTCATTGAGTTATGTTGTGCAACACGTAAAATTTATCTGCTGAATTAACGATATCTAAGCCGGCTTAGAAGCGAACTACAGATGACATTGTTATCAGTGGTGTGTTGGTGTTGAATTGCCGCAAAATCGTGCCAATGACAAGGCTTATAAATAAAAACGGGGCAAACAGCTTACCGCCATTTACCCCGATATCTTTCCAGAACATTCTCTGAATTAATTAATAAGCATAGTCGCTCAGGTACTCATACTTCTTGGTGAGCTTACCATTTTCGCAGATGGTGGCACGACGAAGGATATCACTATCTCCCTTTAATATCTCCGGAAGGATGTACTTTTCGAAGTGTGTGCCGAAGTATTGAGATGCATCGCAAGGCAATTCATTTGGCAGATTGTCTACAGCCATCACATCAATAATATCATTGTTGTTTAGGAATGGTGCAGTCTGTGAAAAATCAGTACGATCGATACCATAAACTGGATCGGCAATAGTAGAAGACCCGACGTTGATAGGTACAGAACCATCAACATCGCACGTGATATCTGATATCACTTTTATGCGCCAGTCGTTGCGTTTGATCTCTTCTTTCTCAAACAGGCGGGCAATGCGCTGTTCCCAATAGATACCATTCATGAGGATATCTGTCTGGTTGATGTAAGAAGAGAACAGGCACTTATAAGCCTCAGGGTAGGCGTGGAAATCATCGCGAAGGAAGATGTCGTTATCCTTACGGGCATAAAGACCGGCACCCTTGAGGTGCGTAAATACAGGATATTCGTACTGGTGGGTAATGAAGTCTAATGGTTCTACTGACTCGATATCGAGTTGAGTGAATACTTCCAATACACCTGCAGCCACCTTGCCGGAGCCGGTTACAACTATCTTCATATTCGGCAGCTTTATGTGTTCATATGCTGCTATCAGTTCTTTAAAGCTTCTTACTTCATGGGCAGCAGGCAATTCATAAAGGCCCATCTTCTTACCATAGGTAAGCAGGCCATTGTGTGCACCTACTATACCCGCATAAAAACCAAAGCCCAGTATACGCTGGTTATCGGCATGGGTAAGACATTCGTAATCGATCATGCGGATGTTCTTTTCTATAAGCGCATGCATGAGTTTTTTGTTGTGTGGCTGCTTCTTCTTGGTGTGTGAGAAGAAGAAGTAGGTCTTACCGGGCAACAGGCTGTCTACGGGCACTTCTTTAATACCCAATAGTATATCGCAGTCATTGAGGTTGTCACTCAGTTCTATTCCTTCGGCAGCATATTCGGCATCGGCAAAGCAACGGCGGGGAGATGGTTCTACAACAATTTGCACATCGGGGTAGTGGGCCAGTATATACGCGCATTGCTTGGGGGTAAAGGCAACACGATCATCGGGTAAAGTCTTTCTTTCTCTTATTAGTCCTATACGGAGCATCTTTAGTAATTTTGGGCGCAAAGATAACGAATCCCTTTCCCACAACCTTGACAAAGGTCATAAACATGCAGGCAGGGGCAATAAAATAACAATGGATAACTACTTCGAATTATATCAATTACCCGTTAGTTTTCACCCGGATGCAGCCAAAGTAAAAGCCAGATTCTATGAGCTGAGCAGGCAGTATCACCCGGACAGGTTTACACAGGCCGGCAATACCCAGATGCTGGAAGCACTGACCATGGCGGCACTGAATAATAAGGCCTACAAAACGCTCTCTAATGCCGATGCCACAATGGCCTATGTGCTGAAAATGCACGACGTGCTGAAGGATGAGGAGAAATATAACCTGCCACCGGCCTTCCTGATGGAGATGATGGATATAAATGAGGCGGTGACCGAGTATGAGGAACTGCCCACCAACACTACCCTGCGCGAACAGCTGGAAAGCACGCTGGCAGAGCAGTTTGCCGACTGGAAGGCAGCAGCAGACAAGCTGACAACAACCTACAATAATGACACTCCTAACCAGGCCGAACTCTTGCAAATAAAAGATATGTATTTCCGGAAGAAATATTTATTGCGGATTCAGGAAAGAATTGATAAATTTGCATCCCGCTAACGACGCAGATAGTACGATAGGTACTTAGCCCACTGCATCAAAGAATGCCCAGATGGCGGAATTGGTAGACGCGCTAGACTCAAAATCTGGTTATCGCAAGGTAGTGCAGGTTCGATTCCTGTTCTGGGCACCAAAAGAAAATGCAAGCTATATGCTTGCATTTTTTGTTTAGCATACTATTTGAACTGAAATTCAAAAAAACTATGAATATCATTAACGCAACATGGGGGTATCATGGACATTTTATAGATGTAACAGATATTCTGCTTCGCGCCATCGACGTTGACGGAGACTTAACAATAGCCGTAACTACAAAAACTCTTTCCGACCCTTGCAAGGGTTGGATTAAGGAACTAAATGTTATTTATAGTCACCAAACAAACAACTATCACATCATGGTGCAGGAACAACACCCTCAAACCAATGGAGGAAGAGTACTGTACATAAAAAGCGGCATACCGTCTACGAATACTAAGTTTTCAGGCTTGATGACAATAAAAGTTTTAGTATGACCGAATTAAGGAAGCGGAAAACGAGTAGTTTAAATCAGCTCGCCGGTATAAAAATCCCCGCAGAAACGAAAGTAAGTGCGCGAGGCACAACTATTCGTGGTGCGTT
This sequence comes from Flavipsychrobacter stenotrophus, assembly GCA_947371715.1. GTDB lineage: Bacteria > Bacteroidota > Bacteroidia > Chitinophagales > Chitinophagaceae > Flavipsychrobacter > Flavipsychrobacter stenotropha_C. The sequence continues at coordinate 629 of CANBQQ010000127.1, read as the reverse complement.
CGTTAAGGCAATTATCCCGGTAATACCTTGGACTTATGCGCAGGTTGCTGAATGGGAAGTCAGGTTACGTATAGACAAAAACAATGTGACGTGTAAATATTGCGGAGACAAAGCTTCTGAACTTGACCATTTTTTTGCAGTCGTAAAAGACAAGAAGCCAACTGGGTATGTAACAGACATATACAATCTAATTCCATCTTGTGGTAAATGTAATCAATCAAAAGGCGGCAAGTATTGGAAAGATTGGATGGCAGGGGATGCCCCCAATAGTCCACATACTAGGAACATAGCCGATTTTGGTCCGCGTTTGGAGACGCTTGACAATTACGAAAATTGGATTGCTAACAAGGTAACGATTATCCCATTTAGTAAATTCGAAAGCGACAGTTTATATACCACTTATTTTGAAGAATGTGAATCGCTGATTAAGACGCTTGAAACATACCAAAGCAAAGCTGTAACACTTAAAAATTACATTGAGAAGCGGATTTCCGCAGAGCAAGAGAATCCGCAACAAATATCACAGCAATCCACTATCGTGCCTTAAAACCTTCATTGAATTTAATCAACTCATTTAGTTGGCATTTTTGTTATTTTCTCTCTAGCTTTTCTTTGAAATATATTTAAAT
>CANBQQ010000126.1 GCA_947371715.1 Flavipsychrobacter stenotrophus | reverse complement strand
AAGTATGAGTTGAAGCAACTGATATTTAATCCGGGATCGAAGGTGGAGGGTGTGCCGTTCATGGGTGATAAGGCATCGATATTTGATGCCGATGAGGTGGATAAATATGACCTGAAGATTAGCCAGGAAATGTATGACAGCGAAGAGGTCTATGTGTTTAATGTAACGCCGAAACCTGAGTTCAAAAATAAGGTGGTCTATAATGAACTGAAGACCTGGTTCAAGCGGAGTGATTATAGTATTGTGGCGCGGGATTATTCTCTTTCTTTCAACACGATGTTTTATGATTTTGATGTGCACATGAAGGTGCGCATGAGGTTGATGAATAACAAGCTATATCCTACATTGATCGACTATGATGGTAATTGGTCTGTGGCCACGCAAGGTAGGGAAAGGATGAGGGTGGTGATGCAGATAGTGTATTAGGGAAAAGCTCATCTCATGAAATTGTATAGAAGAGGTTCACCCAAAGAACGGCAAAGTGTAGCACGCTCAAAATTATCTCATGGCGATTAGAGTTAATGAAAATTCGCTTAGTGAGACATCCGATACCTTCGGCATCGTTTCAAAATTATTATCCAATTTGTTATAGACATATGATACCTTCGGCATCATTAGGTATTATCAATTGACTTGGTCAAATATATTTTCCTTTAGGTATTTGGCATGATGTGAAATGATAAGCTTTAGCCGAAATGAATTGCAATCTATTGATGCCGCTATTTCGGCTAAAGCCTCTTTGTATTGTGGTGATGCCCACGACCTAAAGGTCGTGGCAACCATTGTGTTTTAAGGTGTGTTCTCTTTACAACCCCGCATAACTGATGCTGAACATGCCGGCATAATTGTCTGCAAACAGCTTGGCGTCGGGGCCGGGCATGTGGATGGTATTGAGGGTGGAGAAGTCGATAATGTTAGGTGATTTGAACAAGGCCAATACATTGGCGGATAGGTGAACGTGGTTCTCTGCCCCGCTGCCCACTGTTATAGGGGTGGGGAAGGAGAGCGTAACTGTTTTCAATACATTATTAACACCTGAGAAGCCACCAGCATGCATGGCTATGGCGTTGTTGGCCTGTGGTGATTTGGGTGATATGCCTTCAAACTTCAGCATCACATAGCCGGTTGTCCAACTCCAGAACATACCATTGATAGGATCCAGAGCGCCAGATTGTGCGCCAGTAACGTTATGTGCACTATCTACACCTATTGTGAATGTAATGCTTGTATAGGTGCCGAAGGGTACATTGACCAGATCGAATATATGGGATGAAGATAGGCTCTGTTGCACCAGGTGGTAGCTATAGTCTTCTGTGTATGTAGCAGAAGCAGAATTGAGCTTTACATTGCTGATGTAGTAGTTGAAAGTTGTAACCTGGAAAGAATCATTGTGTTCATTTCTATACCATTGGTTGCCCATGTTCAGGCTGCTTGTGCCCACCATGTTGAACAGTTCAATTTTTACATTGGCGCTGTCTGCCACAGGGGCGACAGGTAGTATGATGTTTTTGTCTTTGTAGCGGCAGGATGTGAGCACTGTAGTTGCTAAAAAAATAAGGATGATTATTTTTGTTTTCATTGTTCGATTTTTAAAGTGTCTGGAAATATCATTGTAGCTATAGAAAGTTGCTTATATAGACATCCGATACCTTCGGCATCGTTTCTCAAATTATATCGGGTTTTGCTATAGACATCTGATACCTTCGGCATCATGACATACTAATGACTCATTAATTTAAATAGTTGTGTTGAAACCCGGCGCGACATATCATATCGGTTTGCTTGTAGGCATTCTGGACTGGCTATTAAGAGTGTTTAATGTATTTGGTTGGTCGGCCGATGAAGGCTTTTTTGCAGGTTTCGCTACAGAAGTTGATCGTGTCGCCGTTGTAGATGGTTTGCTCTGTCCATGTTTTGTCATATGGCATTTCGCAAACCGGGTCTATCTTGCCTTTGGGCGCCTCAGGTTTTGCTGCCAACGTTTCTGTGGTTGCAGGCTTGGCTTCTGTTGTTGCCGTTTTTGGGGTGTTGCCGCACGAGGCAAGAAAGAGTACTGTTGTTATAAGAATGATGTTACGCATGATGTAGTTGTTAGATTGTGTGAAGTACTGCTGTAGGAGATTTGACAACTTTCTAAAAAGTTGTCAAATCTGATGATGAACAATATGAAGATTACAGAACATGATCTAATACTAAGGTACGTAGTTAAAATAGATCGTTTTTTCTGCTTCTGTGCCGGCGTGGTCAACTTCTACGGTAAGTTCCAATTTTAATGTTGCGGCTGTGGTAGCAGTATCTACCCAGGTACTGTTTATTTCGAAATGGTCATTGTGTACGTGTTCATCTTCATCATACAGTATGTTGCCCGTGGCACTGTCGGATATCTTGAGTTCATACCCGTGCAATTCCGATGGATAAGAAACGGTTGCCACCATGTGCATGGTATCTCCGTTGCGGAATACCTGTGCAGGAACGGGGGATGTGATGTTGATGGTTACCTTGCTGGCATCAGGGGTAGTGGTGTCTTTTTTCTGGCATGCCGAGAAGGTAATGGCAATGACAAGTATGATCAGTATGTGTTTCATAAAAATAAATCGTTTTAGAATAATAGAAAAATGCCGCTTTCTACTTTGTAGTTGGCGGTAACGTAGCCGCTGCTATAGTGTTGTGCCAGCGGTAATTGATAGTTAATACGTGCACCTACTTTTTTGTAATATGCCTGGATGCCTGCGGTTGCATATAGCATATATCCACCCGACTGTTCGTTGAGCCATTTACGGCTGTAGTTGTCGTAGTCATGCAGGGTATACTCGTAGCGTGTGCCCAATACCGGCATAATGGCAAACTTTTTTATTGCAAATGAGTAGAAGGCCATAGCGCCGGCATTTAACCTGTTACCATACTTATAGCTGTCTTTGCTGGTGGTGGTAAAGGTGTATGCTGCATCGGCATTTATTCCTGCACTTTTGCGACGCAGGGTATAGTTGGTATTGACCATAAAATCTACCGAACCGGTGCCGGGCTGCATGTTGGGCAGTCCCTGCTTATCGAGCTGGCTAAGGCTGGTGTGGCTGCCTGTGGGCAGTTTTATTCCACCGCCTGCCAATAGTTGGTGCTGTAGCTTTTTGTGCTCCTTGTTGAGCAATATTCTGTTGACCAATACCGACATATCGCCAATGCCTGAGTGTAGTGCATCAGCGCTATCCTGCTTGTGGATGTTGTACTGATACGGAACAAATGCGAATAGCTGATAGTGCTTGCCCATGTTATATCTGCCCCACACCTGAAATGTGTTGTAGTACTCGCGGGAGTGCTCGTAAGGGCGGTTCTCATAAGCAGAGGGGTGAGCACTCGAGAGATTGGTACTCATATACTGTAAGCTTATAAAATTGTAGTTGTAGCCAGGCAGTACACCCAGGAATTGGTTGCTGGCTGAGCAACCGCATACATCGCATGCCTTTGCAGGCATGTATATGCAGATCGCCAGGAGCATTGATAAAATGATCTGTTTCATTTGAGTTGTTTAACCCGGTGAGGTAAATGGTTGGTGTGGTTGCGTTATGGTTTGGGGGGTTAACGATGAATGCGACTCTTACGGTTGGAGCACTCATGTCATGTGGAGACGCAAAATCTTGCGTCTCTACGAACGTCCGTTATACAATGACTTGTTCATGAACTGAATGGTCTCACCAGTTTTTTACATGGTGTGTACAAAACGAATGCCTACCGACACTAGATTGCTCCGCAAAGGGCTGCCAATGACAATGTACCAATAGTGACCCCCAAACGAATACGTCCAAACGTAAGATTGCTTCGCGAAGGGCTCGCAATCACCCGCCTCTTTTGCTTTCTGTCATTGGATTATGATTGCGGTGCAAACCGAATAACTCCTCGCAATGACCATCTTTTTAAACCAATAACGCTTTTAGGCAGCAATTGATGGTGGGTGGAATATGGGGAAAGGGATGGTGTGGCCAAACATGTGCTGGCCTACCGGATTGTGTACAGAAGATAAAGATTGTGTGATGTGTTGCGGGGCAGAGAATACAGGCGTAACTACGAATACAAGTGTTTCGCTTTTCTCTGTTTTAACCGGTGCCTTTTTGGAAGTACTATTCTCGTCTACTTTCTTTAGCTGTTTGCGCAGGTAGCATTTACCACAACAGTTTTTTTGAGGTTTGTTGCGGTTTTCGCAGAGGTTCTGCGCAATGTATGCCTTATTTACCTGGTAGTATCCCCACACACCCAGCTGTATTACACACTGGGTAAGCAACGATAAAAAGATAATTATGGCAACAGCTTTTTTCACACGGCAAAATTAAGGGTTAGAGTTTATGTGGCAAAAGGAAATCTGAACGACCTACATAATAGACGCATTACCGAAAGATTTCCTTCGACTGGCGGTGATAAAATTTATTTACTAAATTAGTTCAATGATAAGTATATGCGAAACAAAAGATCATGAGTTGATCGGTGGCTTGTATGAGGAAGTCCAGAATCTGCATCACCACCTGCACCCTGAGCTATTTAAGCCGTTTAATAGAGCAGGAATAACGGCAGTGCTGCGTGGGTATCTGACTAACGATGACTGCCGTGCATATGTTGCTTTGGTAAATGGGGAACAGGCCGGATGCATTGTTTTGTTTGTCAGGGAGAAGAAGGAAAGCGCATTTAGCTATCCTGTTAGATCGATATACATCGACCAGATATCTGTTTTGGAAAAATACCGTCGATCGGGCGTTGCAAAGCTGTTGTTGCAGATGGCGGAAACGCTAGCAGATGAATTGTCGATAAAGAGAATAGAGCTTGATCATTGGAGCGCAAATACCATTGCGGCATCTTATTTTCGTAAGCGTGGGTACAGTATATACAGAGAAATGTTGTTTAAGACAATGTAATAGGATCAATTGAAACACAAAGGGAATGTCTATTCAATGGGCAAAATATTCAAACAGAAGAGTTTACATTCCATCTACCTCTTCGGTCTTTCTAACTATTTCGTGGATGAGGTTGTCGAGTTTTTTAGCAGAATCGCAAATGTGATCTATTATTTCTGTGTGTGGTAATTCGTTTTGATTTTCATCCTTTAACAATTCAACCAGGCCGACCAGATTGGCAAGGGGGGCCCGTACTATGTGGGATTGGGTCCATGCGATATCTTTCAGTGCCTTGTTTTGAGATTCGATCTTGCGCATCTTGTCCAATGACTCAGTGAGGTCGATCATTGCTGCCAACGCCCGCGTTGCCTTGCCGTTAGCATCTCTTATAAACAGGCCCCGGTGTTGTACATAGGCTATTTCTCCGTTTGCTTTCAGGAAGCCGAATTCTGCATTAAAGTAGAATTTAGTTGGATCGTTAAGGGTTGCGTGCAGGTCGGCAAGTACCTTTTCTCTATCGTCGGGGTGTATGTTCTTCGACCAAAGATGGTTGTCGTAAATACTTAGGTCGTAGCCGAAAAGCGTTTGAAATCCTTCACCCCATATTACACTGTCATTCTCAATGTCCCAGTCTATTATAGCCTCTACAGTTGCGCTGGCCAGCATTTTAAAGCGTTCATTACTTTCCCATATTTCCTGCTGGGCAAGTTTCCTGTTGGTAATATCCAATGTGATACCTTCCATTGCAACAGGGATGCCTTGTTCGTCCTTAAGCATATAGATGCGCTCCAGTATCCATTTTACTTTACCAGTAGGCGTAATGATGCGTTGTTCGCTTTCATTTACTCCATTTTCATCAAAACTTGTATTGTTGTCAGAGGTAAATTGATCTCTATGCTCGGGATGGAAATAGGATTGTATATTTTCAAGTGTTAATACAAATGTAGCCGGATCTACTTCAAAGATCTTGTATAGCTCATCAGACCAGTGAATTTTGCCATTTGCAAAATTGTTTGTCCAATAGCCCATGCCTGCGATCTCGCTGGCCAATTGTAGCCTGGCATTGATTTCCGATAGTTCGGTCTGAAAATTTATTTCCTTTGTTACATCTACTGCTGAAGCCAATCTGACATTTCTTCCTTCGAATGATACGCCAATATTCTTGACTTTTACGTGGATGATCTCGCCATTCTTTTTTTTATGTCTTGACAGATCCGGGAAGGTGTAGTGTTCATCTTTTAACGATTCGGCGATCACAGCTTCCATGTGCGGAATATCCTCCCGGGGCCGAATGTCTCTAAGGTTCATAGATCGGTATTCCTGTTGGGAAAAACCATATTGGTCACATGCGGCATCGTTTACCAAAAGGATGTTCAAAGTGTCTGGTTCAAATATCCACATTGGAATAGGACTGTGGTTGAAAAGAGACATATATTTCTCTTCAGATCCCTTAAGTAAATGGTCGGCATCCAGCTGTATGTCTATGACTTTCTGGTAATTGGCGGATATTGCATCAATGTTTCTTTTTACGAGGACATATAGAAGGGTAGCTGTAATGAGAATAAACCCCAGTCCTTTATAAGTTTGCAGCTTAGATAACAGATCTATATCTCTTACAAAAATATCAAGAAAATAATCTGAAGTGTATATATACACAACACTAAAGACAGCGTATAGCAGTACGATCTTAAAAGAGGAAAACCTGCTTAAACTATTAGTGTCTTTATCCATTTTTGCTGCCAGGGTTAAACCTGCTCCATAATGATATCAGCGGCAAAGTACTATCATTATCAAAATATAACAAATGATCAATATCATTATGTTTTTTAATTGTTAATTATATATACTTTTAATGCGTAGTATTTGTTTTATGTTATGAATTATACTTCCTGATCTTCGGTATATTCAAGAATATCTGCCGGTTGGCAATCAAGTACTTTGCATATGGCCTCAAGCGTGCTGAAGCGTATGGCTTTGGCTTTACCTGTTTTAAGAATAGAGAGGTTGGCAAGGGTTAAGCCTACTTTTTCCGACAGCTCATTCAGCGACATTTTTCGCTTTGCCATCATTACATCTAAGTTTACAATAATAGGCATGGGTTATACGGTTAGGTCACTTTCGGCCTGTAGTTCTACACCACGCCTGAAGATCTGTGAAATGATGAAAACGAGCCCGGCGGTAACCAGGATCTCCTGAGTAGTCAATTTATCGCCCTCTATTCCTGTCCTTTTTTGTAACCAATCGGTATGGGCATTGGCCAGGAAAGCCAAAGTGGCTATGGTAATGAGCAGGTAGCTTATCTTCTCCAACGCTAAGGCTACGCGTGTCTTAAACGGGTTCTCCAAATTAACCTTGCCTAATACTCTGGTGACCAGCAACGCAATTTGCGCCTTTATACAAAGAATAGCAAACATAAAAGAAATGGACATGGTGTACTGCAGGAAGCTATATTGTTCAAGCACATTCTTATTCAGCTGCAGGTACATATTTTTTGAAGCGTTGGGGTTGAACCAGCTGACCACATAAGAAGTGAGGATCGCTCCGGCATTGATGGCATAACCAATGAAAGCCATCCAGGCAATAACATTCATTATGGCCAGTATCTGCGTGGTTCTGGTTTTAGTTCCTGTGCTCATGATATTTTCATTTAGAAGGCAAAAATAATAGATATTTATTGATAAACAATAAAAATAGTTTCTTTTTCGATAAAAATAGGAATTTCGGTATTATTCAGGGATCTCTACATTACTCACATGAACTGAAAGTATAAATGCGAGTTGAAGAAAAATTAAATATTTAACCAGTCAACACTGTAACTACCTGTATTACATAAAGTTCCTTAGTTTACGGCTCAATTATTTATTCAACGTTCCTTACAAGGTACTATCTGTTTATTTTTGAATCGATCTCATGGGTAGATATGTAGCCTTAATTGCGCTATTTTTATTTATGACTGGCTGCACGGAAAGGCAGCGGGCGGTGCCCATCAATAAACAGCTTGCTATCAAAGCCATTGGGCAAGTTATTACCAGGGATAGCGTAAGGCCGCCTAAGGTAGTAAACCTCGATACCTGTCCCACACCCCAAGTAATAACCGTTGTTAATAGCCGTTTTGTGCGGGGAGCGGAATCGTCCACTGGTGCGCAGGCGCAAGACCCGGCTACAGGCGTTTTGAAGCCTGCATTATTTTCAGTCAACCTTACTAACTACGGTGCCGAACAAGGATTGTATTCATTGGTCAATGCTATAAAAAGAGATAAAGGGGGTAATTTCTGGTTTGGAACAGGTGGGGGAGGAGTAATAAGATTTGATGGTAAAACAGCGACCACATTCACCACGGCACAAGGTTTGGCTTCTAATAATATAAGAT
>CANBQQ010000125.1 GCA_947371715.1 Flavipsychrobacter stenotrophus | reverse complement strand
GGCGCTAAATCTCCTGCCGATATGGGCAAGGTTATGGGCGTTGCCAGCAAACAATTGGCTGGTAAAATTGACGGAAAGGCTATCTCTGACGCAGTAAAACAATTACTGGCATAAGTGGCACTTGATGTAACCGGTCTCATCATCATCCTGTTATTCTTTATCCGCGGGTATACCCGCGGACTCATTGTTGCGGCATTTTCAGTGATCGCTATACTCCTTGGGGTATTGTGCGCACTGAAACTGTCGCAATCTTTTGCCGCATGGCTGCTACTCAAGGGCTACATGACATCCGCATGGGCACCTATGCTCAGTTACATCATCTTGTTTGTTGGGGTGGTGCTGGTGGTCAGACTTATAGCCAAAATGCTGCAGAAAGCAGTGGAAGGCATGATGCTGGGTACGGTAAACAAACTTGCCGGCGGGCTCCTCTATGCCTTCCTCGGCGCTGTACTGTGGAGCTCCATCTTATGGATAGGCGGCCGCATGAACATGTTCTCTCCCGAACTTATTGCTTCCTCCAAAACATACACCTGGCTATCTGGCCTGGCACCATGGTTCTTCGGCGTTGCCGGCAATCTACTCCCCTTCGCCAAAGACGTATTCGCCAACCTTCAGCACTTCTTCGATCAGATCAATAAGAAGTAATAGAAAGTTTGCAGGCTTACTACCCCACCATTCTCACCATACACTGCACATCTTTTTCATTCAGGTACAGCTCTATACAATATCCATCAGGGTCAATTTCCGGCTGCCTTAATAATTGCTGAAAGGCACTACCAATGGCCGTTATGTCTTGCATAAAATCGTGTATGGCTATGCTCACATACTTCCCTCTTTTTATAACAAGCGTTTGCAGACCTTTTAAATGTGCCTCCGCTTCTTCAGTCACCTCTGCGGCTGCCTTGTAACTTATTGCCCCGGCATTCTCCGGCCTGGATAGTCCATAGAATTTTCTGTTTTTGTCTGTATTCGGGAAGTGAAGATGCAACTGCTCATGTGCAGCCATCACTCCTTCGGGAAAAGAACCAGCCTGTATGTATGCAACAAGTATGTCGCTATCAATTGATATTGTCTCCATAGATCATAATTTGTATAGATTAAAGGTAGTAGTAACAGATTGTCACGAAGCAGTAGTTATACGCCAATTACAGGGGTGAATGCGATGTCGCAATTTACCTTAAAATGACATTCTGAGTAATCCTGCCCCACTTTGCGCCCCGATAGCTACGACTACCTCACTAATTTAGTTTGTGAGACCTGTTAATGCGCTCGTAAATTAAAAATCAGGGTATTCCCCTACCTGTAGTTACAATCACTTGTGTTTTATAGGCATATCCATCGTGTGTAGGCCTTGAGTAATGCCAGATGCCTGCTCATGAGAATAGATATGGCATAGTTTTTCAAGTCTGTAGAAAAATAACCAATAATTAAATAGACACAGTCATGAAAAAACAATTACTCAACGCCTCCCTCGCGCTTATGGCTTTTAGCCCGGTTTTACGCGCCCAGCATGCTATGGTGGGTTTAACAAGTTCTAATTCCATTTTTACAATGGCTAGTGCATCCAGCCCCTCCTCTATCAGCGGTCCATACTCGGTTTCTGGTGTAACCTCGGGACAGATATTAGTGGCCATGGATTATCAACCATCTACAGGCAAGCTATATGCCCTGGGATATGACTCCGCAGCTACTATGGCCCAGTTATATACCATTACTAATAGCGGCACTGCTTATACGGTCAACGCCGTTGCACCGGCCACACCATCTATTCACCTAGGTTCTACTACCAATGCGTCATTCGACTTTATATCGACACTGGACAACCAGATCCGTATAATGGGACGTAATGGTAATACTTACCTTATGAATACCAATAACGGGTCTATTGTAAGTACCGGCACCGGCGCTACTTCATTCGCATCTACTGATGTTCATGGACTGGCCGGCAATCTGATAACGGGAACAGCCTATACTAATAGCTTTTATGGGGCAGATGCTACCACACAAGTAGGTTATGATGCAGTAAACAATGTATTGGTATCGTTCGATGCGGCTTCATTTGCTAATGGCTTTGATAATGAACATTATACACTTCATTCTATGGGCCTCTCTACCGGTGCTATTATAAGTGGCAGCGGCAGCGTAGGTATGGATGCAATCTATGATACTGCTACCAATGCGAATATGATCTACATGTCTGCTTCAAATGCATTGGGAACACACCTTTACAGCTATAACATGGCAACAGGCAGTGCCGGCACAATGACTGACCTGGGCGCTATAGGTTCCGGTTCTTTATCTGTTAAGGATATTGCCTTCCCTGTTTACCGCGACTCTACTTCAGCAATCACAGGGCACCTTATTACTGCGCTGTCACTCAACCACCGCAACATGTTGTTCCTCGATTCTGATCATCCGGGTAACATCCGCCGCATGACTAGATTGGCAGGCGTATCAGCTGGACAGACAATGGTGGCTATCGACTATTCAGCTACCGGCACATTGTATGGCCTGGGTTATAATTCAGTAGGCCACTCTTATCAACTATACACTATTGATTCGGCTACAGGCAACGTAACAGCTGTTAATACAAGCGCCATAAGCCTTGATCTGGGTTCAGATGATGGTTCAGGCGTTTATGTAAATGTTGGTTTCAGATTCATCCCTACCGACAACAATCAAATAAGGGTGATCGGTAATAATGGCACAGTCAATGTTCGCATTAATGCGGCCACAGGTACTATTATCGCTACAGATGCTGCTACACAATATGTAACCGGCGATGCTAATGCAGGTGCTTCGGCAAATATTACATCAGTAGCATATACCGGTTATAATGGTGATGCAACTACCCAGATGTTTGGCTTCGATGCCAACACAGGTGCTATGATCAAGTTCAACACAGGTAATGGCACAATGGGTTACGGTAATGGGTCAAGCGGATACATTAACACAGATATCAGCCTGACTACTATTCTTTCTTTGCTGGTACACAACACTACCTACAATAATGCGCATATGAATATCGCTTTCGATGAAGCCGCAGACGCAAACTTTGGCTTCATGGCGGCTAACTACTATGGCGACAGTTCTGTGCAGGGAAACTATTCTGTACTGTATGATATGAATGCTGCAGTTAGTGGTTATCACAAGGGTACTTCCGCTACAGATCCCACACCGGCCGGCCAGATAGGTTGTGGCACTCCGGTAAAAGACATAAGTATGAGAAGAGCTTACACAGGTGTTGGCCCGTCTTCTGTAACCAACGTCAGCACTACTAATGATCTTACTGTATATCCTAACCCTGTAGCTGCAAGCACACGTATAGTATTGCCAAACACTGGTATCGGCACATTGTATATTGATGTTGTAGACATGGCGGGGCACATTTACCATACTTCACAGGATGCAAATGGCATGAGCGCTGTAGATTTCGACATGAGCACTTTTGCTCCGGGCGATTATACACTTAATGTATATGGTCTTGATGGTATCATACACCATGTACGTGTAGTAAAACTGTAATTCGAAAAATTAGTCATCAAGTACTATATATCAGAGCCGCACCGAAAAATCGGTGCGGCTTTTTTTATCCGCCTTTTTCCTCAAAAAGAGCCGGCCTGATGGTAATAAGACCGACAACGACGAAATTTCTTTCGCCCCTGCCTACCGGCAGGCAAGCTTACAGGGCTAGGATCACTTCTTTTTTTAATACCCGGGGCTACACCCCGGGCTATTATATTTCGGTCTTTCAGACCTGTTTTATCACGTTTCGAACACTTGAGATCATAAGACCGACAACGGCGAACAACGGGTATTTTTCAGGGGATGCCCGATGAAAAGTAAATTTTAATCGGGCATGACTTTGGGTTAATTAATTGTTTTTCAACAGTTTGTATTTTTTGGGAATGCCCGATCGTGCCCGATTATGAGAACGAAAGTGCTATGTTGTTCTGCTGCATAGAGACGCAATTATGCGTCTTTTTCTTTTGGTTGTTGCAGGGCTGAAGATTTTCAGCCCCTACGTGTCGCAGGTGAAATAGTGACCCAAAACGAATACGTCCAAACGTAAGATTGCTTCACGAAAAGTTCGCAATGACACACCGCTTGCAAAACCCTCCCAAACTGGTCATGGCGAGGAACGAAGCCATCTTACAGCGACTGTGCTGCTGTAGCTAAGCCACATCTGATGATGTTACGTAAGATTGCTTCGCGAAGGGCTCGCAATGACACGCCATGGGATGGTTGTTGCAGGGCTGAAGGTTTTAGCACCTACATTTTGCAGGTGATTTTTCGCAAGCGGACGCTTGCATGTCTCGGGACAAAGCGAGACGCTTCGACAAGTGGTAATTTCAAAAAGTGGCAGTTTTTCTGAAAAGTGGCAGTTTTTAATCAGGTAATTCGGCTGAATGACATACTGAGTGGGCTTTTCGGCTCGTTTTAACAAATTGCCACTCTCAGCCACTTTCTGCTACTTTCTGCCACATGGTGCCACTTTTTACTGCTACTGCCTCGATAATTTTTCGGATGCGGACGCTTGCATGTAGCAAGACGCTTCGACGAGTGGCTGGGGTTTATATGTTTGTGCATCGCCCAGCCGCATAGGAGACGCAATTATGCGTCTTTACCAGAGTGGCAGGTGGAAATTGTTTTTCATAGGGTTCATAATGTCAAAGAGCGTCGAGTAATTTATTCTCCTTCGGCAAGTACTGAATGAGATTTTCATTAATCGGGTGTAAATTAATCTGAAGAAATGACTTTTTAAAATAAACATATCCACAAAATTCCCGAAAAAATAGGCTGAAATGCGCTTTGGGCAAGGGTTTGAACGAGGTTATTTTCTGTGGATATGTTTTTAGGAGGGTCAGAAATGGTATGATTGGAATTTCTATCGCCTGATAAAAAGGCCGGAATTCCCCTTCTTTGGCACTAGTCTATCTGTCTTTTTTTATATTTTCATTGCACTATCGTATACAGTAGATATTTTGCAGTCATTATGGATCAGGTGGTTGAGTTTTTTAGTGGGATATTAGATACATCATCCTGGCCGCCGCGCTGGCATTGCGGCCGCTGGACCGATTTTCACGGATGGTTGTACATCATCAGCGACCTGCTGGTATTCTCAGCATACTTCACTATGCCGGTACTTATAGTACGGTATATAGCCAAACAAACCAGTGCACGTTTCCATAAGATCTATTTCCTCTTTGCGGCATTCATCCTGGCCTGCGGTTTTACCCATCTGCTAGATGCAATTACCTTCTGGTATCCCGTTTACAGGCTCAGCGCCCTTGCACGATTTATAACGGGTATCATCAGCTGGGTTACCGTGTATTACCTGATCCGCCTGTTGCCCACAGCCTTCTCCCTTAAAACTGCAGCCGAACTGGAACTGGAAGTAGAACAACGCAGGAAGGCAGAGGAAGAACTGGGCATAAAAATAAAACTGCTTAATGAAGCTCAGGAGATAGCGAGACTGGGCCATTGGGACTGGGACGTAATTACCGATACTGTTACCTGGTCTGATAATCTGTACCGCATCTTTTGCGTAGAAGATGTGAACGAAGTATTTTCATATGACCGATACTTGGGAAGGATACACCACGATGATAAGACCTATGTAGATGACCTGATGAAACAGGCATTTATAGAAAAGAAATTTCCTACATTCTATCATCGCGTGGTAACCCCCGACGGTCACATAAAGACAATATTTGCTAACGGGGACGTGATTACCAATGACAAGGGAGAAGTTATCAGAATGAAGGGCACCGCCCAGGATATGACCGAACAAAGGGTAATAGAGCAGGAGCTGAGAATAAAGACCGCTGAGCTGGAAATGAAAAATGCCGAGCTGGAGAAATTTGCCTACGTTGCCTCTCACGATCTGCAGGAACCACTAAGAAAGATAAGAACATTCATATCCAGGTTGCAGGGGGAGAATACGGAACTGGCAGGCAACGGGGCGTTGTATCTCAGCAAGGTAGATGATGCAGCCGCAAGAATGAAAAAGCTGATAGATGATATTCTCACATTTTCTCAGATAGCTACTGCCGATACAAATCTGACCTATAGCAAAACCGATTTGAATGAGGTACTGAAAACGGTAGTCAGCAATCTGGAGGTGCTCATTGAAAACAGTGGCGTGGTAATTATACCCGCAAAACTACCTTTGGTAGATGCGAATAATACACAAATGTATCAGCTGTTTCAGAACCTTATTACCAATGCTATAAAATTTGCCAACCCAGAACGTCCGCCGGTTATCAGCATTAATGCATCATCGATAAAAGGAGCAGACATTGTGAATAGTGATTTTATAAGAGCGCATTTTAAATTTTCCGGTCAGGAAAAGAGGCTTTGGGATGCAGAGCAGTTTTACAAGATCACCTTTTCCGATAATGGTATTGGCTTTGAAGCTAAATTTGCAGACAGGATCTTCGAAACATTTCAGCGGCTGGAGAAGACGCATGAGGGGACGGGTATAGGGTTGGCCATCTGCAAGAAGATCGCGGAGAACCACCATGGGCAGATCTACGCGGAAAGTGAACTGGGCAAGGGTGCTGCATTCACTGTCATATTGCCTGTTTCGCAAACAAATTTTGAATAAAAAACATTGTACAATGCGCATGTCGAGGATAAAATATTACTTACTGTTGCAGGTATTGCTGGCTATACTAGCCAATCATACGCATGCCCAACTTGCAGACGATAGCCTGAAGAAGCTGATAGGCCTGAGGTACGAGCAGTCGCTGAATCATTCGGCAACTGCCGAAGAGATAATAGGTGGCAGGTACTATGGCAATGCTTACGAAGTATTTAAAGGCTATTTCCCTCATATAAAGATCTTCTCCTTTCTGCCGGGGCGCTCTGCTATAAATGGCAACAAGGTGACTTGCGAGCTATGCCCCAAACGCCACTTTGCCGTTTATGTGAAGTCGGGCGAGCCGGTTGATGTAGAAAATCCGCCGGCATTCAACAGGCTCATGACCCGATCTGACATTGCATTTACCAATACCGACAAAGCCTATTGTTACCTTATATTGAATGATATGGCCAATGGATTTCTGATATCGCCTGAGCAATACAGAAAAGCACTCTTCAAAGGATCTGTACTGCTGGAATCAAAAGACTTTTACGACTGGGATTTCTGGAGCTACAACAAGTTTGCAAGGGTGCAGTACGGCTTTAAGTATGATGAGCGCCGCCAGCACTACCTTGACGCATCTAACAGGTCGGTCTTTTACATAGGTGTGGCTAATGATGTGAACGGCGAAAAACAAATGATCATTCACCAGTTCAAATTCGATGACCGCAACCGCCTCACCAGCCATGTAATGTTCCCCGATGATGAGAATTCGTGGACGGAGAATGGGATTTAGTGTTTGAGGAAAAAGATCTGGAGGCAAAAAATGCAACAGCAAAGAACATTTGTAATAGGCGATATACATGGGGCATTAGCGGCTTTGCAGCAGGTGATAGCTGCACTGAAACTAAAGGACAATGATCAACTTATATTTCTTGGAGATTATGTAGATGGATGGCCGGAATCGGCACAGGTAATTGACTACCTCATAGAGCTGGACACACAATATGACTGCATCTTCATAAAAGGCAATCATGACCTATGGTGTGCAGAATGGTTGAATGGTGGCGCACCCGATACTACATGGCTATTCCATGGCGGCATAGCCACTGTAGACAGCTATAAAGGGATAGGTGCGGAAAGAAAGCTAAAGCATATTGCGTTTTTCAACAAGCTCATCAACTATTACGAAGACGACAATGGCAGATTGTTCATTCATGCCGGTTTCGCATCTATGCACGGCCCTGCCAAAGAGCCTTTTGAGAGCAACTACTCGTGGGACAGAACCTTGTGGGAAGTGGCCCGGACTATGGACACCCGCATAGCGAAAGACTCAAAACTCTACCCTAAGCGACTACTGCTTTACGATGAAATATTTATAGGCCATACCCCTACACTGTACTACGATGTTGAAGAACCCATGCAGGGCTGTAACGTATGGAACATAGACACCGGTGCGGCATTTTACGGCAAGCTCAGCGCCATGAATGTTGACACCAAACAATACTGGCAGAGCCGCATTGTTCAGGAACTTTACCCCGATCATAAAGGGAGGAATAAATAGTGGTGTTTAGATATTAAAAATGAGCACCGGCATGATTTGCTTCAGATGGCCCCACTACAGCTACCCAGTATACCAATGACACAATATGCTCCATATGCCATATTAGTTGCCAAGACCTTTAGGTCGTGGATTAT
>CANBQQ010000124.1 GCA_947371715.1 Flavipsychrobacter stenotrophus | reverse complement strand
TCCCACGGCTTTTTGCCTTGTACCTGCATACAATTTGGTATACTCATTGCGTTGATGATCATGCGCCTGCAAAGAAAGGGGATGTCGAATTCTTTGATGTTATGACCGCAGAAACGGAAGTCTTTATGGGCAGCAGAAAACCGGGTTATGACATTGCAAAGATCATTTAACAAAATCTTCTCATCATCATTTACCAATGATTTGAGCCGCATTTTCCACATTCCGCCATCCTCGTAGAGGCTGCCAATACCTATGCAAACGACCTTGGCAAATTCGGAGAAAACACCTGCCCGATCGCTGAAGAGTGCCGCCGGATCTGGGTTTTCGTCGGAGACGTTTTTGAGGATCTTTGATTTTCTGATCCATTCTTTCTGCAAACTTTCTGTTAAATGGATATAGTCCTGCTCAATTGGCACAGTTTCTATATCGATGAACAAAATCCCTGTCAGTTGCTCCATTGCAAACTATGTATATATTTGTACCAAATTAATTAGATCCACTTTAAAACCAAAGTAGAATTATGAGTCAATTTAATCAAGCCGGCGCACCGGAAGAAAGCAACAAAAATAAGCCCATTATCTATTGGGTAATTATAGCTGTGTTGCTTGTAGCATGCATCTTCCTGTTTGTAAGCAAGAATAAGATGTCTGAAGAAAACGACCTTAACAGCAAACGTATGCAGGGTCAGTTGGATTCAGTAAGAACAGACAGAGCTTCTTTACAATCAGATTTCGATGCCGCATCAGCTAAGATAGACCAATTAGTATCACAAAATGCTAAGCTGGACAGCAACATGCAGAAAGATAAAGAAGAAATGTTGGCTATGCAGCAGAAGATCAAATCTTTGTTGGGTAACAGTAAGGCCAATGCTTCTGAGTTGAAGAAAGCACGTGCTATGATCAACCAGTTGAACGACAAGACTGCTCAGTACGAAGCACGTATTGCTGAACTGGAAAAAGAGAACGGCGTATTGACGAACAAGAATGTTGTGTTGACCAAGGAGCGTGATTCTACAGTAACACAGAATATTGCTATCAAGAAGATAGGTTCTGTACTGCATGCTTCAAACATTCGCATGGAGCCGATACACAAAAAGAAGAATGGCAAGGAGAAGGAAACTTCAAAAGCGAAGAAAGTAGATGTATTGCGTTTGAAATTTGATATTGACGAAAACAGGATAGCAGAAAGCGGTACAAAGCAATTGTTCCTGCGCATAGTTGGTCCTGATGGCACAATTCTGAGCACTACCACCAATGGCTCTGGCAAAATGACCACCAGCAAAGGTGATCAGGTAAGTTTCTCTATCATGAAAGAAATTTCATTGGTGAAAGAACAGCCAGTTAAGGATGTAGTTGTTGATTGGAACCAGGAAGGCGATTTCGCACGTGGTAACTACATGATCGAAATATACAGTGAAGGTTATAAAGTAGGTAGCGGCAACGTAACCCTGAAGTAATCTGATACTTAGTTATTAATCGGATACTGCATTGTAAGGTTGATGAGGGTTTTTCCTTAACAATTTTATAATGCAGTATTCTTTTTTGTTCTGGGGGGGAGTGCTAATATTGCCCCTGTATCTAAGTGATTATTATGGACGTATTTCCAGGGAAGATATTGATAGTGGATGATGAGCCGGATATTGTAGAGTTCATCAGTTATAATCTAAGAAATAAAGGGTATTTGATCAATACTGCCACTGATGGTGTAGAGGCCATCCGCAAGGCAAAAGAGTTTAAGCCAGATCTTATTCTTATGGACATAATGATGCCCAATAAGGATGGACTGGAAGCGGTAAAGGAATTGAGAATGTTGCCTGAATTTGAGGACACTGCCATCATTTTCCTTACAGCACTGAGCGATGAAAAATATGAAATAGAAGGGCTGAAAATAGGTGCAGATGATTTTATTGCCAAGCCTATAAAGCCCGAAGTATTAGCTACGCGCATAGCAGCCACATTGCGCAGATTCCGCAAAGATGAGAACCAGGAACAGAAGGTTACCTTCGGTGATCTGGAGATAAATAAGACCAAATTCTCTGTTTACTATAAGGGAGAAGAAATACTACTGGCTAAGAAGGAATTCGAATTGCTTTCTTTACTGGCATCTAAGCCGGGACGTGTATTTCTTAGGAATGAAATACTACAGCGTGTATGGGGTACTGACGTAATCGTTGGTGATCGCACGATAGATGTACATATCCGTAAAATAAGGCAGAAAGCAGGTATAGATCTGATAACAACTGTGAAGGGAGTTGGTTATAAGTTTGAATTAGAGTAGTTTAGTATCATGTCTGCACTGGATACTAAAAACATCACGCCCCGTTCCTTATCGTTTTTTACGGCACTGATCATATCCTTTATCAATGCACTGCTGAGCTTGCTGGTACACCCAAAATGGTACACGCCACTCATAGTGTTCTGCGTGACCTTTGTTATCATCTACAGCCTTTACTACTACACCTTGCAGCGGTTTATATACCGCAAGATAAAGCTCATCTACAAGTTCATTTACCAAACCAAGGCTACCAAAAAGGAAGAGATATTTTACAAACATATTCTCCCGCAGAAGTCGATAGAAGAGGTGAGTGAAGATGTGGAGAAATGGGCGAAGCAAAGAAAAGAAGAGATAGAGATATTGCAGAATAATGAGAAATTCAGGAAGGAGTTTTTGATGAATCTTGCGCATGAATTGCGTACGCCTATATTCTCTGTTCAGGGGTATGTAGATACCTTACTGGGCGGCGCCCTTGAAGATGAAAATGTGAATCGTAAGTTCCTTTCCAATGCGTCAAAGAGCATCGACAGACTGGTAAGACTGGTAGATGATCTAGACGAAATTTCGAAGCTGGAATCGGGTAAGATACCTATTATACAAGAGTCGTTTGTGATACAGGATCTTATAAGCGATGTATACGAAGAATTTTCCCTGAAAGCCAAAGAGCGTAATATAGAACTCCTTTTTAAGAAGGGTACTGAGCGGCCTATATGGGTGCATGCAGACATGCCTAAGATAAAGCAGGTACTGGTGAACCTTATTGAAAATGCAATCAAATATGGTAATGATAATGGAACCATTACATCGGGCTGCTATGTGGTTGATGATAAGTCGATCTATGTAGAGATATCTGATAATGGACCGGGCATTGCCGAAGAGCATCTTCCCCGCATTTTTGAGCGTTTTTACCGTGCAGACCGCAGCCGTGCAAGAGCCATAGGTGGTACCGGTTTAGGATTAGCAATAGTTAAGCACATCATAGAGGCACATGGCCAGACAGTAAACGTACGCAGCAAGCCAGGGGTAGGATCGTCTTTCGGGTTTACGCTGGACAAGAGCGATGCTCCGCAAAGGTTTATTTAGGAGATGTTGATTCGCAATTATGTCTATCCAATACTAACGTAGCACTACTTACCCCAATATCCTCCTCACAGCTCCATCCAATTCAGGATAGTTGAATTTAAAGCCTGATATAAGTGTTTTTTGTGCGCTTACTGTGGTGCTTTTTAGTATTTCAATGCTAAACTCTCCTAGCATAGCCTTGATCACAAATGAAGGAACGGGTACGGGTATTTTTATCCCGCCTTTTATTTTGGCTATGGTTTTCATCAGGTCTTTGTGGGTTTCCGGTTTTGGCGCAACGCCATTGTAAACGCCCGACATATGATCATGTTCCAACCCGAAAATGATCAATCTTGCCAGATCTTCCACTTCTATCCAGCTTACTACCTGGTCTCCGCCACCTAAGATGGGCACGACGCCGAATGTCATAGGTTGTGCAAACTGCGGGAAGGCGCCCCCTTCTTTACCTAAAACAATTCCTATGCGTATAATAACTGTACGCATTATTGAGGCCGCTTTCTGAGAGGCATCTTCCCATATGCGGCAAGTAGTGCCTAAAAAATCATCGGACGGGCGACTATCCTCGGTAAACGGAGTATGACGGCTATCGTCAGCCCCATAAATACCAATGGCTGATGCGGCTACAAATACTTTGCATTGCTGTCCGTGGGTATTAATGCTCTGCACAAGGAGATCGGTACTATTTACCCTGCTATCTAATATTTCGCGTTTACGCTCTTCGGTCCACCGTTTGTCTGCAATGCCTGCGCCTGCCAGATGTACTACGCCATCCAGCTTCTTTATTGCATCCATGTCGCAAATGCCCTTTTCGGCATCCCATTTTGCATAGGTAACCTGCGCACTGCCTTGTTTTTTATTGGTATCGCGGGTGAAAATGGTAACATTAAATCCTTTTTCCACCAGCAGCGTTGTAACATACTTGCCTACAAACCCTGTTCCGCCTACTATACCAATTGTTTTCATGTTATTATTTATACCGTGAAATTACCGAACTAATTCGCCTCCACCTATTGAAAATGCAATAAGGGCTATTCAGGTTGGCTATTATATCCATTTTAACTTTAATTTTCAGGCAGAATACAATAAAGCAAACGATATTTCGTTTTTTCTGTACACACGCTATAAAAAACGTATAATAAATGAATAAAACTTTACATCAGAAACTTACAGACAAGCATCAATACACATATCCTGCTCATATAGACATGCTAGGAGCAGAAGACCTTATCCCGGGCTTCAACCTGGAAAAGCAGATATTCAAAGATGCAGACAAAGACCTGCTGAGTCCACGCCCACAAGTAATAGCCCGCATACTGGAACTAAGCAGGAGTATATAAAATAGCCGGTCCCAGAATTTCCTTATTTTTTTGTTTTTAATTTGCCCGAATACTGGCATGTAACGAAAGCTATATTCACAGGCCAGACGTGGGTTACTCCTGCCTGCTGTCGTTGATCTTCTTTTTGATGAGGTAGACCTTTAGCTGGTTGTCCAATTGTTTCATATCGAGCGGATCAGCAGAAAATCCGCAGGCGCTCTCATCGTAATCGATTGTCACTTGCTTAGGGTCATTGTTGAACGGACCTGCTACACCCATATAATAAGTAGTGCTGTCGCCATCGGTATATTCTGCCTTATACAAGTAGAACTTTTGTTTTTGACCCTTGTAAAGTTCTGTTCTCATACCTACGTATGTAATGTTGCCATAGTAATCATCGTCATCAACTTCGCTCATGTAAGATTCCGCGAAATATTGCTGTGTAAGGTATTTAGCGGGATAGTAGCCAGCCACATTTTTGTCGTTGAGCAGATGGTACAATCGCAGCCTGTAATATTTGTCTGAAGCAATGCTATCAAGTGCACCAGGGTCGGGGCGTTGCTGGCTGTCTACCAGTACTTCTATTGCGGCATACCTCAGGTAATTTTCGAATGAATACTGGTATTGCTTTATTTCGTCCATGGCCTCTTTGGTGCCGAGGTGAGAGAGCAGGTCTACCACAGTGCTGCTTGCCCAGTGGCTTTTATTGTTCCTTAGTTCTTTACTTTTAGTAATGATCAATGGTATATAACGTTCCAGGTCTTTTTTAAGGAGGTAGTTGCTGTCTATTAACCTGCAAGCAAGGTTGCATACCATATAGCCCATTACACTATCAGCGCATTGCTGCAACAATTCAGGGAACAGCGTTTTCGATAACTGAGGATGTTGGTTGAAACGGGCAGTCACAGCGTATGCGCCTCCCTTTGTAGGTGGTGATTTAAGTAGCAATTCTTTGACCTTTGCATAGGTAGCTATGCTATCTTTCTGCATAGCCATCATATTCAATACCTGGAACTGTTGTCCCCGGTCAACGACCATAGGGTGCTGATACAATTGCTCCAGTTGTTGCATGGGTATGTCTGATCCAAACTCCTTAAGAATATTGAACAACCTGAATGTGGTGACGGTAGCGAATGGATTACTTGTGTCGGCCGGGTGCTCTGTTATTACAGCCCTTATGAGTGCCTGTGCGTCGGCTTTGGTAAAGGTAACTTCACTCAGTGCTTTTAGCGCACAGGTGCGTGTCAGGGAGTCCTTACTATGCAGGTCTGTAAGCAACAGGTCGGGAGAGGTTTGTAGGGCCTGTTTGTCTTTTTTCAACACCCGGAATGTTGAGTAGAAAGAGTCGATACGCTTATTGTCTTTGAGCGATATCGGGTATGTGCAGTCAAGCGTATACAGCGTGCGGCCGTCAGCAATTACTTTTACCCGGTGTATCTTCTCTGAGTACTTCTTGTAAGTTATCAGCTCTCCGTTGGGTAACCCATTGGCGCTCGAATAAGAATAAACCGGGGTAGAATCCGACTTTACCTTGCTCTGGTCGAGCAGCGTTTTGAGCATTGTTGTGTCATCAGTTTTCCAATAGTAGGGATTTATTTGTTGTGATGAAATAAGGTAAGTCATGAGCGTGATTTGGTCATAACTTTTGTAGGTAGCGGCCGAAGGTTGTGTTGTGTCGTCGTTATCGTTTTCTATCGTTTTCCTAATTAACGGTGATGGCACAAAACAGCTGAATTGTTCATTGTCGCTAACCTCTTTGTGTATGGCATCGGGGTAAGCCGTTTTTATCCTTATGCTTTGCAGGAATGAATCTGCGGCCGCCAGACCTTGTTCATTGTCGGGCGCCTGGGCCAGGATGCTGTATTGCCTGTTGCCACAAAATAACAACTTGCCTTTTATCTTCATGCCCGAAAAAGCGCAGGTCACATAGTCGTAACACTTGTAACCACGGTATCTGTTGTTCTCGATCGTTGCGGTGATATTCTTACTATCCAGGTAAGTTTTGATATTGGATAAGAATACGGTGTCATTATTATAGTTGTAGCCGATCTTAGGCTCGCTGCAAACAATAAAGTAATAATTGCCGATGGTAGGGTCTACAATAGTATACATGGTCTGCTTATCGGCCGAGTCTTGTGAATAAGAAACATCGCGGGTAGGTTTATTGTCCGGCAGCGATACGGAAAGTAAAATATCATCGAAAGCAGTAGCTTTATTGGCCGAACTCATCTTAGTAATAAGCCGGAAAGATCTGAAGAAGGAGTCTGTATTTTTTAGGGCCGCCTGTGAATAGGCCATCAACATATACATGTCTGTTTTATTGGCCAGCATCTGCACGCGGTACTTGATCTCAGATTTGCCGGTAAAGGAGTATTCCCGACCCTTCAGCTCTCCCACTGTAATATCCTTGTGTCCTATTTTCTTGCCATCAATGGTCATTTTGGCTGCTGCGGCATCCATCAGTTCATCCTCTGATATTGATGTGGACTGTGGTATGTTGGTATGATTGGTTACATAACACATAGAGGTGCCTAAGTCGTAGTAGAGTTTCATTACTACGGTTCCGCTACCAGTGTTTACTTCGTTAGGCTGTCCGGGCATTTTAATGGTGTAGCCATCCTGTGCGCTGGTAATGTTTACCCAATTACTGCCGCCCGTTTTGAATGTGTAGTCGGCGCCATTGATGAAGTCTTCTGAGATAACCGGAGTTACAGTATATCCTTTGCCTCGCAGCAGGGTTATCAGGCCTTGTTTGCCGGGCAGATGCAGTGCACCTACTGCGCAGAAAAGACTGTGCAGCCGCATAATGCTATCCATACTTCTCAGCATGTTCTTATTTCGGGCGGTAAGCAGCAGGTCGGCCTGCTTCTTGGGTATTATGTCCGAAATTTTTTGCAGTTCTTCCAGGTCTTTACTAATATACACCTGTATCATCTTGTCCTGTACTGATGAACCATTGCTTACGTAAGTAGCTATCTTTTTAGGGTCTGCATCGCTGAAGTCCATTGTCTCCAGCAGGTTCAGCTGATCTTCTATGTGCTCCACGCCTGCTACTGCTTTGCCTTTGTCTTTAGCAATTGAGTAGAGGAATGCATCCATGAAAGTAGGTAGGTCGTCTTTCCTGGGCTTTTGTGTAAGCAGCTTGTCCTTCATCAGGTATGCCTGCTTTACCGTTAGTTCATCGGGGTCTATATCGCTGTCGGCAGACAGGCTTTCCCTTAGCGTCTTTAGTTCGGCCGGTGTAAGTATCTCCCTGAGCGTCTTTTCTTTTTTCTTATTGTCCTTGGTATCCTCTTTTTTGTTCAGCAACTTATTAGCATATGCCGAAACCATGTTATTCATACTGTCGGGATTTACTTCCAATGCAAATACTTCTGTATTGTCTATGGCGGCGTATAGAGAGTCGGGGAAGTTAAATAGCTTCTTTGCTTTGAGGTGTACAGTGCCGAAGAGGTAAGACGACTGCTGTAACCCATTGCCGGATATACGCCAAAGCAATGTTTTCTCTTTTTGCTGGGCATTGGCCTGAAGGTATATGCCTGATAAAAGGCCAAAGAAAACCAATAGGTTTATAAGTGATTTCATAGATATGCTTAATAATTGCGCATCAAAAGTCGCATT
>CANBQQ010000123.1 GCA_947371715.1 Flavipsychrobacter stenotrophus | reverse complement strand
TTTCAAACATATATAGACATAACAGGGCCCGGTGGCAATGCTAACGGATTCAGAACAACTGCTTCAAATGCACCCTCAGCTTTCAGGTTAAACCCTTACACAAGTAATTCATCTTTGGGTTTTGATCCGGGTTGGAAGGCATTTACGAAGATAAATTCGGGTGCGGCGGATTCTAATATGTTGCATCCCGGACAGGGAATTCGTATGTTCTTCAGAGGATCGAAGGGCGAAGGGTTGGGTTACCTGGGTTGGTCTGGCGGTTACTCTCCGTCTGCTACTGTTTTTAAAGTGATGGGTAATGTAAATCAGGGCAACATTTCTATACCATTGGCGCAGGGTGCATCCGCAACATTGCAAAGCTTCAATATGGTGGGTAATCCTTACCCGTCGCCAGTAGATATGGGTACTGTTATCTGGAATGCACGTGCTGCTGGTCAGGTGACCGGTGGGGCATTCTATGTGTTCGATCCGGCAATGGGAGCCGGTGGTCAATTTATTGCAGTGAATCTTGGAGGGTCTGCCGTACCATATTATGTTCAGGGCAATACTTGTATCCAGGTACGTGCTGATCATGATGGGGCTCATATTGATTTTGCAGAATCAGATAAGTCAGCAAGTGTATCTAACTATTTATTCAAAACAGCTGTACAATATTCGAACCTGGCAATTTATGACGAAAACTATCACATATGGGATATGTTGAAATTAGATTTTAATGATAAGGCATCAGATGAAGAGGATAAGATGCTGGATGCGGTGAAGCCGATGGGTGTATCTGATTTCAACTTCTATAGTCAGTCTGCAGATAACCGTAAACTTTCAGTTGATAGTCGTCCGTTCGTATCGGAGAAAGTGATTCCATTGGGTATAAGCAGCGGCTACGAGCAGCAATTCATCATCCGTGCTGACAATTTAGTAGTCCCTGCGGGTGGCAAACTGGTGCTGCACGATAAGCTACTTGAAAGATATGTTGACTTGAATCAGGGAACTGAATATGCATTTACTATTGGTAAAGACAAGGCAACTCAGGGAGATCGCTTTGAGTTAGCTCTGAAATCCAATACGCTTTCATCTATCAAGCCATTGGCAGTCAGTATGAAGCCTAACCCAACTACTGATGATGTGAAGATCAGCTTCACATCAGGTAAGAAGGAAAAAGTAACAGTACGTGTTATGGATATAACTGGTGTAGCGATCTACAACAAAGACCTGGGCGACCAGCAGAGTGGCACAGTAAGCGTACCATTGAACACTTTTGCAGCAGGTATATATATGGTAGAACTGACACAGGGTGATCAAAAAATAACACAGAGATTAGTAAAGGAATAAGTACCCTTATTATATATCAACAAAAATGCAGGGCTTGCCCTGCATTTTTGTTGATATGATGTTGGTAATAAGTAATATATTGGTAAATAATATTTTACAATGGCTAATAGTAGCTTGCAAAAGCTGATACCATTGATTATTTTTGTATTTTTATGCCCTGAATATTATTTCAGGTTTTTATTGCCGTATTAAATTATAATTAAATTAATAAAAGATGAGGAAACTATTTTACTTTTCAAACCTATTGACCCTTTGTTTGATCCTATCGTCAGTGTCATTAAAGGCGCAGACAATCACTACTGACCCAACAAATCAAACTGTTTGTAGCGGATCAATTGCTCAGTTTACAGTGGCAGCTTCTGATACGCCTTCATTTGTTTGGCAGAAATCCAGTGATGGTACTATCTGGGATACACTCACTAACGGTGGTGCTTATTCTGGTGTAACTACAGATACATTATCTGTTGCTGCTTCTGCTGCTGTTAATGGTATGATGTACAGAGTTATTGCTTACAAACCTACAGGTGCCGGCGCTTCTGAGTCTGCTACGCTTACTGTTAATCCACTGCCGGTAGCTGGTACAATATCAGGTGCGGCTAATGTTTGCCTCACTTCATCAACAACACTTACCAATACTGTTGGTGGTGGTACATGGAGCAGTACAGATCCGTCAATTGCTACTATTTCAGCTTCAGGTAATGTAGTGCCGGTTGCAGTTGGTATGGATAGCATTTTGTATACTGTTACTAATGGTTGCGGAACTGCATCATCTTATTTTATGGTCACAGTTGACGGAACAATATCACATGCTCCATTGTCTGGTCCTACAACTTTGTGTGTAGCGTCATACATCAACCTTACCAGCGGTCACGTTGGCGGCGTATGGACTGCATCTAACGGCAATGCTACTGTGTCTTCTACTGGCATAGTTTCAGGTGTTACTGCAGGAATGGATACAATTACCAACACGTACACTAATTCTTGTGGTACAGACGTTGCTTCAGCAGTAGTTACTGTTGAAACGCCAATAACTGCAGGTGCAATTTCTGGCCCGGCTGCGGTTTGTGCCGGTTCTTTGGCGCCATTCACAGCTACTGTTACCGGTGGTGTATGGTTGAGCAACGATGCATCAGTTGCTACTGTTGACCTTTTCGGTATGGTTACCGGTAGAGGTCAGGGTATTGCTGTTATCTCTTACCTTTTCAGTAATTCTTGCGGATCATTTACAGCAATGGATACTTTGCAGGTTGACCGTACAGTTTCGATCATCACTGGTGACGACAGCGTTGGTATAGGTATGAACGTAACGCTTTCTGATAGTGTAGTTGGTGGTACATGGACTTCAAACGATGTTTCGACTGCTACAGTTGATCCTGTTACAGGTGTTGTTACAGGTATTGCAACAGGTACAACAAATATCGTTTATACTGCAACTAACATTTGTGGTGTTTCTTCAAATTTCATTGTAATGCATGTTGGCGTACCTGGTGCAGCCGGCACATTGACTGGTGCTGATAGCGTGTGCGTTGGTAGCTCTATAACAATAGTACCTACCGTAGCTGATGGTGTTTGGACTGTGACTAACCCAAGCGCATCTGTTTCTGCAACGGGTGTTGTTACAGGTCTTATTGGTGGCCGTCGTGATACAGTTGTTTATACAGTAACAGACGGTTTCGGAAGTTCAGTAATTAAGAAAGCGATCTATGTAAATCAGCCTCCGGTTATTCACGTAGGTTTCCCTGCAACATTTGCACTTGGCACTCCTTACACACTTGCTGATACCCCATCTACAGGTACTTGGTTCAGCACTGTTGACAGCATCGCTACATTTATCAGTGGTCACACATTTGTGCTGACACGTACAGGTTATGTAGATCTTATCTACACAGTATCAAACACATGCGGTACTTCTATAGATACATTTACTGTTGGTCTGCCTAGCACCGTTGGTGTAAATGGTGCGATCGTTAGTCAGAATACCGTTACTATTTTCCCTAATCCTAACAATGGTTCTTTCTCTTTAACTATTGCGTCAGCAGTAAATGAAGTAGCAAATGTTGTTGTTACGAATATGATAGGTGAAGTGGTAAGTGAGATCAAAGTGCCTACGAACACACCTGCTGATATCACTTTATCTCAGCCTGCAGGCATCTACATGGTAAGTGCTTCTACAGGTAATGGTAAGTCTACAGCAAGGGTAGTAGTAACTAAGTAAGTTGTACTTTCATTGTCATTCATAATTTTAAGGAGGTTCATTAGAACCTCCTTTCTTTTTGCCCTTCTTTTTGTTCATTTGCAATTATTTGGGGGGGAAGAACTATTTTTATTTCAACAGTATTTTTTAATAAAACTTTCCTATCTTCGCACTCCCAAAAGCGGGAAACGGCGTGTTGGTCAATCGGTTAAGACGCCTCCCTTTCACGGAGGAATGACGGGTTCGACTCCCGTACATGCTACATTTAAAATCAGCTGAAAAGCCCACTAGTATTAGCTTGTGGGCTTTTTTGTTTGTTTCAAAGTAACAGTAAAGTAACAAATATTATGACATCTCTCTAACTCTTCAGAGAAAGCTACTGCCCACTTACATAGTTCACCTGACTCATAATCAGGGGGGCCTTGGTTCAAACCCGAGTGGAACCACATAGATTAAACGATTAGTAAATAAGCAGTTGCATTAATTTGTAGCTGCTTTTTTATTTCATGCAATTCTTACTCGCAATGAATGTCGCCATAACAGTTGCATAGGCCGCACTAAGCTGCATTACTTGACTTTTGTGGTCTATTGTAAGCAGCAATAGTTTGAAGGTCCAGAATGACCTTGTAATTAGTCCCAAATGAGTTTGTGAGTAGGACCTGAATGGTGCATCAACCCAGCTGAGCTTCTTCTATAGGACCTGTGGCTAAGTGCGCTGTAATATCAATATTGACATAATGCGGTAGGTAAGTTGCAGAAAAAAAATCCCGATGTATCGCTACACCGGAATTTTCTAATTATTCAATTGTATTAGGCAGCTCTTGTACCTCTGTCCGTGTATACAATTTGCTCAATTTGAGCATTTGTGAGTTGTTTTATCCGATTCAAAGATGCGATCCAGTACTCATCCATAATGCCGGGGTGGACTACTATCCACTTCGATAGTTCCTGCTTAGTATTATCAATGCTGGCTTTAATATCCTTAACAAGTAGAGTGTTATTCTTGCCTGACCTCTGTACATGTTCAAACATTGCAACGTCGTTACTCTTCACATAGTTTAGAGCAAACCTGAAGAAGTAACCCATGTCTGAACTACCGTCGCCCTGTCTGTTTACTATATCCTTAGGCACAAAGATGATAGGTTTATCAGTGATGCCGTCAAAATATACAGGCAGTTCTACGTTTTTATGCTCCCAACGCAATGTAGTTGGGTTAAGAATATCTTTTTGGAACACAGCCTTCATCGGAATTCCGAGTTTTCGGCATTGATCCTGAGTGAATTCTATCAGGTAATGTTTCAGCACCTTAGTAGTTGTATCTGATATGCGATCAACACTGAAGTTAGTAATCAGGAGTCTCAGATCGCTGATCTTATTTATGCTCTTCTGTTGAATAACTGGGTTATTCCAGATTGCATCTATCAATTCTCCTTTTACTCTCCGACCTGCAGACCTACCATCAGAGTTATCTATGCCGTATCCCAAACGGGTTTCCTTGGGCTCACTTACGCCGGCCAGTAGATATTCCGCGTTTGGTCTGTTCTGCTGGCCAATTGTATAAAGAAGTACGCCTGAGTATCTGCCAAGTAATGTACGCATCGGTGCCATCAGACGACTTGTGCTGTTTTCAATTAACTGTGGACTCACGAATAACTCATTGTCGTCATCCAATTTAACATCTACAAACTCTAACTCACCTTGTTTTAACGTTAGGTTATAATAACCGCTTATATTTATGCTCATATTCAATAATATTTTTTGTCTCTCGCTATACACATCATAATAGATGCTTTTATCAGTATAGCAATTATTTCTTCCTGCTCTTGGTATTCCTTTCGTATAACGAGCAGTTATTTCCGAGATCAAAAAAATATTTTATTAAAGCTTGGTAATTTGAATAAATCTCGTACTTTCGCCCTTCGCAAATAAAATTACTTTCTTTCTATTTAGGGTGGAGTAGCCCTCGAGGTGGACGATCTAATTCCAGTTGTCCTCTTTCCATGCGCAGATAGCCGCATACCTTTCTTCTCTTGCTTATTATTTAATGTAAATTTTCTCAAAGAAGTTATAACTGCCGAAACAGCCACTCTTCTGTAGTTACTACCATTCTGGTTAATAAATGCTGATTTGTGAAAAATGGCGATAAAGCCATAAGATGTAATTCAGGCACTCCCGCACTAACAGAGGATGTTCACACACTTCTACCATACTATAGACTAACTAAACTCTTGGAAGGTTGGGTATAAATTAAAATATATAACTTATTGCCCTTCCTCCCATTAATAGCATTTTTACTACGAGTAAAACTCCCTGACAAAAACATCTTTTTTAGCATTAGAGAACAGGGACACATTATTTAGATAAGACCTTTAATGAAAATAGCATTTGCAAAAGCAAATGCTATGAAATAAGAGTCATCACCTATCCCTGTTGGTACTCTTTAATCGCAGTCAGAAGGTGCACAACCGCAGTTAAGACCCCTATTACTAAGATAGCTTTATGCAAATCTTTCATTTTTTCTGATAATTAAATGGTTATAAAATATTGTTACGTCGCAAATCATAAAGAAACATGTAGAAATGTATTCATGCTGAATGTTTGGTCAAAACGAACTTCCTCATCACATCTGGAAGGTTAAACGGTATATCATTTTGACATACTAAGATTCTTTTCTTACACCTTTGAATGGTGTTCCATCTGCCTTACCGTCCATGAACTTTCCAGTATTAGTATCACGCTTTACCCATGTTTCTGTTTTAGGGTTAAATGTCTGTGACCTTTCCTTTACTGCTCCGTTGCGGTGTCCATCACCGACTTTTCCATTTTTTGCCATAATCTAAACTTTTTCTTACTTTTGTTTTACTAATGAAATGATGTTTCACATGCAAATATATAATTGTATCACAAAAGAAACGTTGTTTCATAAATAAAATTTATGCACATGGAATCCACATTGAATTCAGAACTTCTCGCGAGCATGATGAAATCCAAACGCGGGAAACAAGGATTACGAGAAACAGCAACAGAAATAGGAGACATTAGTGCACCTACTTTATCACGAATTGAGCAGGGCAATCTACCAGATGTTGAAACTTTTATTAAGATTTGTAAGTGGCTGAATGTTTCAACTGATACATTTGTTTCAGGCGATAAGGTTACACAAAAGCAATTGTCCGAAAAAGACAAGATTGTTTATCAGTTAAGATCAAGCCAGGAATTAGATAGTGACACT
This sequence comes from Flavipsychrobacter stenotrophus, assembly GCA_947371715.1. Taxonomy (GTDB): domain Bacteria; phylum Bacteroidota; class Bacteroidia; order Chitinophagales; family Chitinophagaceae; genus Flavipsychrobacter; species Flavipsychrobacter stenotropha_C. The sequence continues at coordinate 1,563 of CANBQQ010000123.1, read as the reverse complement.
ATCTCTGCAATGGTTACAATGGTAGATATTGCTTTCACTAAACTCAAGCGCAATGCCAAGTAAATCACTATTGGAAAGAGGCTTTAAAAGTAAGGCAGAGAAGATTGCTGAAGAATATAGGGCTGAACTTGGTATCTCCAAGTTCGATGCACTTGACGCTTTCGCATTAGCCGAACACCTTAATGTCAGTGTTTTTACGGTTGATGATGCATTTGACGATAAGTCCAGTCCGCATTATATCTCAATGTCCGACACCACTAAATTTTCGGCCATGTGGATGCCCAATGAAGATGGAGACAAGATAATCATACACAATGCAAACCACTCGAAATATCGGCAGCAAAGTAATGTTATGCACGAGCTGGCTCACATAATCAGAGGACATAAAGTCCCAGAAGCGCATGCCAAATTATGCGCTCAATACAATCTTCATTATTTCAATACATTACATGAGCAAGAAGCAAAACATCTTGGAGGCTGCTTGCAAATCACAACGCCAGGACTGTTATGGGCACTGAAACGATTTACCGAAGATCAAATCTCAGAATACTATTGCGCAAGTATTGAAATGGTAAAGTACAGAATAGGTGTAAGCGGTGCCAATAGAATTAGAACATATCAAAACAAGTAGTCTGATTCCATTCCAGAGTTCAGGGTATCTTCAACTTTGAAATTATATTTTCAAGAGCTTGAAATTGCTTCTCGGTCAATTTCCCATTCCGCTCACAACTTTGTTTTAAGGACTCGACAAATGTTGTGTCAAACCATTTGTTAGCATCTGACCATTTTAAAACTAAATTTATCCTATTAAATGCAGAGTTAGATTCGTAGCTTGTAAAGTTGATAAGCTTTTGATTTATCTTCTGTCTTATTTCAAGTTGCTTTTCGGACAATACTCTTTTACGGAAAGTATCTGTATAGAAATCGTATTCAAATTGAGAAATGACTTTTTTTTCATTAAGGTATTCGAGCACTTCTACACTCATACTTTTTGATAGATCATCCTTCAGTTTCCTTATGGAATCAAATATCTTATTTCCTTTGTCAATTCCTAAAAACTTGTTTATACAACAGTTACCAACTTCTGTTTGGTGATCATTCTCTATCTTGGAAGAAATTTCCTGTCGAGGATTATAATGCCGTCTGAGCCAATTGAATAACCGTTCGGTACATTATCACTGTAGTTACTATTTCTGCTTGGTTCAAATCCAGATTCTAGAATTTTCTCTGTGGTCATTTCCAGAAGACTTGCGTTAAACCCGACAAAAATATCCGGAACACCAACTGGTACGGTGAGATAGGTAGTACCTCGTATTTCGAAAGGACTATTAAAAGCATCTTTGTTCTCTCTGAAGAAGGAATAAAATGTGTTTAGAGCTTTTACCTCATCGAATTCCACATTAAACGCATTGGGTTTATCTTCAGGGTCAATAATTATGCCCTTCGTTTTTTTTTCACCTAAAGTAAAGAAGCATGCAGTTCTTGTTTCAGGCGGAATACCGTTGTAAAGATTAACATGCGAGACTTGATTTATAGCTGTCTGCATAACACTTTTATTATAAT
>CANBQQ010000122.1 GCA_947371715.1 Flavipsychrobacter stenotrophus | reverse complement strand
TTACCAGATCTTACATCAAGATTATATACAGCCTGTATTGCTTCTTTGTTCAAAGGATCCTGCTCCAGCACAGCTTCATAGGAACGCTTTGCGATGTCAATGTAACCCTTGTGAGAATACTGACGTGCGAGTGTTAATTTATATTCCAGGTAAACTGTGCGAATGAACGGATCGCCGGAGTATTTGTCGAACAAGTAATCAGCTAACTTGTTACTTTCTATCCAGTTACCTTCCTTGTTATACACATCCAGTTTCTTCAGCAAGATGTCCCTGTCATTTGGAAAGTACTTCAGACCCAGATCAGCATATTCGATAGCCTGTACGTAGTTACACGCTATAGACTCCATATTGATCAGGTAGATATATGCATCACGGTATTTGGGGTTTTTTTCAATAACCCTGTTCAGCTCCAGACGAGCACTATCTACCTTACCGGCAAGAGAATAGGCACGCCCCAACAACAAATGGATATCCATATTCTTTGGAGATATATCCAACGCCTTGTTACACATATTAATAGCCTTCTGATAGTGCTTCAGCTCTATCTCCCTCTTCGCATCCTGGTACAGGTTATCTGACGATTCGAATTTCTTGAGCCATTGTGCATTTGTGTACAGACACAAAAGCATCAACGCAAGCGTAAGCTTCGAGATTCTCTTCAACATGTTGTTCAATTTAATACTAGTTAGTTTGTTGCTGAAATTTTAACGTTCCCTATAAACAATAATAGCGACACAAGATAAAGCATTATTCAGTAATGTTAATAACTTGTGACAAACTTTTTTTATTTAGTTACATGTTTTTTGCAATAATAGATAGATTTTCAACGACCGTAAAGTTATGATCACGAGATTGATAAAATCGTTGAATATCAATGCTATAAAGGGTTTCAGCAACTCGTACATTCCAGGAAGTGCCGAGAAAATAAAACTAACCAATACAAAATAAAACCTGAAAAAAATTACAAACACTTAATGTGCAGAAATATGTGTAGTGCGTGTTAGTAAATACATATTGCTGTGGATAATGTGTGAATTGTCATTTTTGAGAAATTTGGCAGAAAAATTAAGGCAGAATTTCATAGTGAAGATGTTAGGGGAAGGAGCATGTTGCATTTACAGATCTAAGAGACATGTGCCAATGTCCTTGTCAGAATGGTCAGAATTATAGAATATACAGGATATCGTGTTGAGCATTAAAGTGATTATCACGGCCGTTGTTACTTGTAGGCTGACGCTTCCCTTGGCCCCAACTATAATTGTTTGTTTTGGTCTCAAAGAGAATCGGCCCGATGGTTGTTGGTCAGAAGACCAACAACGGCAGAATATCACCCAACTGTAATTGCTTGTTTTGGTCTCAAAGAGAACCGGCGCGATGGTTGCTGGTCAGAAGACCAACAAAGGCATACAACCTTAGAAGATGGCCACAAAAAAGAGGAACCGTTTCGGGTTCCTCTCTAATATATTGTGTTATAAATCGCTGATTACGCCGGTTTAACTTCCGGAGTGGGCTCATCTTTGCCTTTCTTCTTTTTAGGCTGTGCACCAAAGCCCTGGCGCTGCATATTACCCCATACGTGCTTACGGCCTGTAACGAAGTTAAAATAGCCCTTAAGCGCAAAGAACAGGATAAGCGGGTGATACAGGAACGGCTCCAAAAATGCCATCAGGCAAAGACCTATTACTTCTCCCCATGTTTTGTAATACTTAAAGCTAAGTTGATCCCATAGCAATGCCAATGTAGTGATCATCACAGAGAACGTATAAACGAACACGATAAGGATGATGGCGAAAGGCCAGTTGATCTGCCCGGTGATAATAAGGTAGATGTAGAACAAGATACCACCAAACTCAACTAATGGTGCCAAAAGTTCAAAGAAGAAGTTATACGTAAACACAATAACGCCCAATCTACCAAAGCGGGGATTGAACAGGATCTTACGGTGTATACTCATGATCTGTGCCAGTCCGCGTGCCCAACGTGAACGTTGACGGCCAAATACTTTTAGTGTTGTAGGTCCTTCAGTCCAGCAGAGCGTAAGCGGTACATATTTTACCGCGTATCGCTTATTGTTAGATTTCATGTAAGAACACATCCTGGTGATCAGGTCCATGTCCTCTCCAAATGATTTAGAGTCGTACCCACCCGCTTTTACAGATATTTCGGTATCGAACATACCCAAACCTCCTGATACGTTAGGAACAGAGTTGATCAAGTCCCAGCCCATTTTACCCAATACAAAGGCGCGGATATATTCCATTTCCTGAAAACGAGGAAGGAACCTGCGTGGAGGCCTTGCGCGGATCAACAGACCGCCATCTACATCGCATGAGTTTACCATGCGCAATGTGGCACCCGAGGCGATAACTCTCTTGGTATTATCTTCACCGGTTTTAGATGACACCTCGGTGGGTTGATCCATGAATGGCTTGATGAGCTTTGTCAGCGTATCTTTATCAAGGATACAATCCACATCCGTACACAGGTAATAGTCGTACTTAGCCAGGTTAATGCCCGCATTAGAACCATCGGCCTTACTCTTACCGTTGACCTTATCAATAACGATCAACTTATCGTATGCAGAGTTGGTAGACTTGAATATGCGCTTTATGGGCATACAATTCAGCTTTTCGCGGAACGCATACTCCACATGAACCAATTGAAATTCATCGATCAACTTTTCAAGGGTATCATCGGTACTACCATCATTGATAATAATAACCTCGAACTTAGGATAGTTGAATGTGAGCAGTGAACGCACATTCTGAATGATCGTTACACCCTCATTGAACGCAGGCGCGACCACAGAAATACCCGGAGCCAAAGGAGACTCAAGGATGATACCGTAATCTACCGAGGCATTCTTCTTCAGATACCTGCGGATAGATATCAGTGACATGATAGCCAGGATAGCATACACCGCCAGAAGAGATGTACCATATATGAACACTACAGTCTGGTAGAAAGTACCGAGACTTTCCAGAAAACTGCTATTAATTATCCAATTCCTTATAGCCTGCATAGTATCAATTATGTTTCTGTTCGTTTTCGCACCAGTAGTGTAACATGTGGACCAAGCGAAACTTCACTAATAACTTTTAAACATTGTCAGCTCTACTGTAACAATACAAGGGAGCCATTTTTCCAATTTCAACCTCAAAATATAGACTACTTGATCAGCGGGTTCTGGCAGTGTTTGATGATCAATTTTGCTTCATCTTCAGCAGTATTCATTATTTCATCTACCATTGACCTTGAGATAGGCGTGTTGTGCTTGATCAAAGATCTGGCAGCATGCATTCTAATATCGAAGTTGTAAGAGTACAAAAATTCCGTTTTCAAAAATTCAAGGTGTTTCCCTGAAGCGATACGGCCTAACGCCTTTAGTATTTCGAGCTGGCAGTTAAGGGGCTGTGTGTTATATATTTCCAGCATCTTCGGCTCTGCGATCTCTGCCGACAACTTACCCAGGCAATTGATGGCATCTGCACGGAAATAGTGATCTTTATTATTCAGGATGCCCATTACGGCCGGAATTGCCGGTTGCTGATCATAGTGCGCAATTAGCTTAAGGCAAAATGAAACTATACTCTTATTTTCTGAGTAACTCACCCACCTTGAAAAGTTGGGAATAGGAATATCTTTTGTAGTGGTAATGATCTTAAATAGCTCCAGCTGATCCCAGGGAAGAATAGGCTCAGTAGCAATATCAAAGAACTTAAATGGTTCGTTCTTACTCAACTGAACATATGCATTACGCGCAGCGGCCCTTAATTCAGGCTTCTGGCTGTTGGTCAGCGGCAGAATGGTTACGTCTGATATGCTGATATCCATCCTGGTCAATTCTGTTAGGGCCTTGATCTGCACTTCCCAGTGAATATTCTTCAGTTTTTCGTCCGCCTCTTTCATCAGGCCCATGTCCAGGTAGAGCTTTCTGAGCAGTTCGCCCACTTCTCCCCTAAAGTTTCTGCGGTACTGTATGAGTATATCAATGATGGCCTGTCGTACCCATTTGTGTTTGAATGCCTGGTCGTTGAGCGCTGCCTGATCAAATTCTATATCGTCGACCGGTATTTTCTCAAGATTTTCATTGAGTAATACCTGCTCCGTGATCATGGCTTCGATCTTAGGGCTGATAAAAGCTAATCTCTTTTCTTCAACATAAGCCTGCCAGCGCTTGTACATGATAACGCTATAGGCTGTGACTGTAGCTATAATAGCGACATAAATAAATATGATGGCGATCTCAATAAAAAGCGGCAAGTAGATAAACTGCTCATATGCCGACGTAATTAATGCAACAAGGCTACTAAACATTTACACGCGCTGTTTTTTTCGTTACTAACTTAGGGTTGTTCGTTCTTCTATCTAATAATGACTTTACTCTGGTCAATAATTCCTCAGCCTTAATAGGCTTCTTCAGGTAATCATCGGCGCCCAACCTGAACGCTTCTGTTATTGTCTCTTCATTACCTACCGATGAGCAAACTATAATACTGACATGCCTTTTAGACATGTCGTTACGTATCTTGCTCACTACTTCCAGTCCGTTGGCATAAGGCATCATGAGGTCGGTAACTACCACATCATATTCTTCTGTATCCAGTTTTTCAAAAGCTTCTTTACCATCCCTGGCAGTGATCAGGTTGTAGCCCGATTTAGCCAAAATACTTCTGATAGCCAGAAGCATAATGCTGTCGTCTTCTATTATCAGGATGTTGGCAACAAATGGTGCTGTATGATCTTTTACATTTTTAACTACCGCAACAGGCTTAGCTTCAGCTGTTTTACCTGAAATTTCAGGTGTTTTAATTATTTCAGGTGCAGCAACCGGAACAGCAGACCGTACCTTCTTTTTTCTTTTAAGTATAGCAACAACAACAAGAGCAATTATAGCGATGGGAATAAGAAAAATAGCGGCTTTGATACCACCTGAAGCATTATCAAATTGTTCGGAAAATAAGAAAAGGAAAGTGTGTCCTTCGGGCATGTGTGGCTTCTATTTTTTCTTGGTCACCAGCTTTTGGTTGTTCGACCTGCTGTCTAATAATTTCTTTATGCGTATCAGCAATTCACCTGCCATTATGGGCTTTTTGAGATAGTCATCTGCTCCAAGCCTGAATGCCTCAGTGATCGTTTCTTCATTTCCTACAGAAGAGACCACTATTATGCTGACATGTCGCTTAGTAGAGTCACTCCTTAACCTGCTCACAACTTCAAGCCCGTTGGCATATGGCATCATGAGGTCGGTAACAACAACATCATACTCCTCAGTATCCAGCTTTTCAAAGGCTTCCTTACCATCTTTTGCCGTGATCACCTCATAGCCGGATTTTGTAAGGATATTCCTGATGGCCTTGAGCATTATATCGTCATCTTCAATTATAAGTATGGTAGCCATGGAATTTTTTGTACTGTTTTTTGCAATAAAAATTTTGACATATGCCAAAAAGCATTGCCATTATAAGTAAAATCTATATCTCAAAGCTAATACATTCATTGCAAATAACAAACAACGTGCCTTTCAATATAAAAATACTGTCTAATATCTATAGACAAAAATATAACAATTAAGCCGCCTCGCAAAAAGCAGAAGGCAAATACTAGTAGGATTAACAACTCAATAGGACGGACGTAACCAGTGATTAAGGATTTGTTACTTTTAGCGGAAGGGAAACATAGAAGGTACTTCCCCTACCCTCCACACTTTCAAACCATATGTCGCCGTCGTGGGCGCGAACCACTTGCATAGAGATAGCAAGCCCTATACCATGAGGCTTTTCGCCTCCGGTACCATACATTTTACTTTCGGTGAACATGTCAAATATGTGCAACTTATTCTTTTCGGGTATTCCTACTCCGGTGTCATTAATGGAGACAACCACATTATCTGCAACTTTGCTGATCTTCACCGCTATAGTAGCGTTTTCGTAGCTGAACTTAATGGCATTTACAAGCAGATTATTGAAAACACGCCATATTTTTTCTTTATGTATTAATGCCTCTATATGCTTATCATACGAAGTAACTGTAATATTCTGGTGCTTAATGTGCGCTCTTGCGCTGAGTAACTCCACGCAACCCGCTACCAATTTATTTACATCAACCAATTCCTTGTGCATATTGCCAGGCGCTATGGCCTCAGCTGCTTCAAGAATATCTTTACTTAAATTCAAAGAATTGTTGCACGCTTCATTGATCAGGTGCAACATCTCACGCTCCTCCTCGGGGCGGCCTGCAGAATCGCCAATAAGTATATCTGTGAGTGCGGAAATGGCCGAGATGGGGCTCATTACGTCATGCGCAACCGACCTGAGGATTCGGGATTTGTCTTTATCCCTGAATTCCACCTCCTTTAAAGCTACTTCCAGCTGCTGCTGTTTCTCATTTACCTTTTCGTTAAGGATGGTGAGCGACCTCATATCTTTACTTACCCTTGAGGAGTAGCGAGTAACGAGGAATATGATTATCACTGCCATTGCAATGATAATCACAGCAATGATCAGCCACATCTCGTCCTGCTTCTTATTTTTCTGTAGCAGATTTATCTGGTATTGTCGTTCCTGGTTTCTTAAGCGACCTTCAATATCGGAACTCATCAGGGCTTTATTGCTCTGTATAAGACTATCATTTTTAGCGAGATAAGCTGACAGATAGCGGTAAGCAACAACAGAATCGCCCTGCAACTCATAATATTTGCTTGACAGCCAGTTCCATTTAACTTCCACATACCTGCTCGGAATAGTATCGAGTTCAGCTTTAATATTTTTTAGTAATACCTGAAGATCGGGCAACTGCTTGGTTGCCAGGTAAATATCTGCCAATTTGAGCTGACTAAGCAATGCATCTGAATTAGTATAGTCTTTCTGCAGGTTTACTCTGATACTATTACCCAATAGCGCCCTGGCAGAATCATAGTTGCCCGCGGCGATATATACATCTGCCAGATTACCCCATACAACCGCTTCTGCACTTTCAAACGCCTTTGCTGGCTTACCGGGAAACTTATTGACGTTTTCTCTTATAAATTTGAGTGCTTTATTATAATAAGCTACCGCGCTGTCGGTCATATTTACCTTTCCATAAGACAAGCCAATATCATCAAGCAACTCCTGCTTAAGGTAAAAATTAGAAAAATCGGGATTACAGTACAGTGCCTGATTAAAAGATTGTTTGAAGTACTGAACAGCGTCGAGGTATTTCTGTTGCCTGTACAATACAATGCCAAGACTGTGGTTGTAAATGGTAAATGAACAAGAATCTGCGTTGGTCTGCGCAAGCACTTTGGCCTTGTAGAAATAATCATACGCCTCGTTGTACAATCCCTTAGCCATCAGTGCGTCGGCCTTTAAATTGTATATCTCCATATACATTTTAGGATTCTTATTGAGGCCGTTCTTTTCAAGAATAGCCAACATGGAATCTGCCAGATCTATGCTTTTGTCATAGTAACCGAGATCCATGTACAATATATTACAGTAGGTAACATACTTCATTTCATCGGCAAGGGATAATTTACCGGCATGTGCATGAACGTTGGAGATATATTCAGCTGCGGCAACTTTGTTTCCGGAATCGTGCATTTTATCAGCGCGTGCTACTGCTGAGTCCATGGGTATAGTGGCAGTGCCTGCATGGTCATTGGTGAGATTGCAGGACACCAGGGCAAACAAAAAGAAAAAGGTGATCAATAGTGTTTTCGGCACGGAAGCAGGTGAATGTTACACAAATATAGTCCTACAAACTATTTAAACAATAATAATATTTATACTCGAAAGCTAAATTGGGCTGCAAGTATCTTATGCAGAATAAACAATAAATATGTGTTAGGTGTTATAGCTAAAAAAATCTATCTTTATGCGGCTTATTTATAGTACTCCAAAAACAAACTTAGTGGTAAAACCAACCATTTGATAGTTTGTGGCTGTATCTATAAGGAGATATCCGTAACAAAGTTATTATCTGTCATATATAAAGCAGTATGAAAAGAATTTTACCTCAACTACTTCGTAATTTATTGTTTTGCTGCTGTCTGCTGCTCGTAAGTGTTGCTGCAAAAGCCAATCACCTGGTGGGGGCCGATCTTTACTATACCTGGGTGACAGGTAACCAATACAAAATTACGGTGATCTTATACGGTGATTGTGAATCAGCCGCGACGACCACTGCATTTGCAGGCCTTTCTACATCTGTTCCCCGTGTTTGTGTATTTGACGGAACGACAAGTGTGGCTACGCTGGCACTGACCATACAGGCACCAACGGCCGGTGTTGAGATCACACCTGTTTGCCCTGATGAAGCGGCCAACACCAAGTGTACCAACCTTGCATCGCCAACA
>CANBQQ010000121.1 GCA_947371715.1 Flavipsychrobacter stenotrophus | reverse complement strand
GTGATGACAAACTGAGCGCTGTCTTTCTCTATAGAGTTCACAGATTTATGATAGATCACTTGTACGCCCTTGCGCATCATTTCCTGCCATATGGCGTCTATGATGGTTTGCGAGCTATCTGTAATAGGGAACATACGGCCGTCTGATTCGGTCTTCAGCTGAACGCCACGTTCTTCAAACCATTTAATAGTATCGGCCGGGGTGAAGTGGTACAGCGATTTACGCAACAGTTGTTTGCCGCGTGGGTAGCGGGTAAGTAGTTCGGGTATGTCGAAACATTCATGCGTTACATTGCACCTGCCACCGCCCGATACTTTTACTTTCTGCAGCACCTTGCCGGTTTTCTCAAACACGGTTACTTCCAGCCCTTCACGAGGCGTTATATTCGCCGCCGCAAAGCACCCTGCTGCACCCGCACCTATTATGGCTATTTTCATTGAGTATTGAAATCTGTGTTAGTTAATTAGGCCGCGAACCTACGGCTCGCGTGTGTCTGTAGGGTTTCGGTGGCTACAAAGCGGTGACCACCTACGGGGTCATAACATATGCTTATCCCAGTTGAACATATAAAGCAAGCATAGTTAATTATTGTTGCGACCTTACGGGGCGCTGTAATAAGAAATATGCTTTAAGGCCACAAACCTTTTGCACCTAACGGCGCAATGACATGGAATGATGCCGAATTTATTTTCTATCTGGTATAAGAATCGCCGTTTTTGAAATTAATGCAGCAAAGATAATAACAACAAGGAAGGCTGTCAGCATATGCGCTAACAGCCTTCGTACTTACTAAGTATGATCAATAAACTAAGCTACTACCTGTAGTGCTTCGCGTATTCTTGCTTCTATTTCTGCCATCATTTCGGGGTTGTCGAGCAGGAACTGCTTTACCGAATCCCTTCCCTGGCCTATCTTGCTATCGTTGTAGCTGTACCATGATCCGCTCTTGGCCAATATGGTCAATTCTACGCCCATATCTATGATCTCACCAACTTTGCTGATACCTTCACCGAAGATGATATCGAACTCTACCTGGCGGAATGGCGGTGCTACCTTGTTCTTTACCACCTTTACACGGGTGCGGTTACCGCTGGCTACATCACCATCTTTGATCTGGCTGATACGACGGATATCCAGACGTACAGACGCGTAGAATTTCAATGCATTACCACCGGTTGTTGTTTCGGGGTTACCGAACATGACACCTATCTTTTCACGCAGCTGGTTGATGAATATGCAGCAGCAGCCTGTGCGGGCAATAGTTGCTGTCAACTTCCTCAGTGCCTGGCTCATCAAACGTGCCTGCAGGCCCATTTTGCTTTCGCCCATTTCACCTTCCAGTTCACCCTTTGGTACCAATGCTGCTACCGAGTCAATAACTACCACGTCTACAGCTCCCGAAGAGATAAGGCGATCTGCAATTTCCAATGCCTGCTCACCGTAGTCGGGCTGAGAGATGATCAGACTATCAACATCTACACCCAGCTTGCGGGCATAACCTGAATCAAATGCGTGTTCCGCATCGATTATCGCGCAGATGCCACCTTTTTTCTGTGCTTCTGCTATAGTGTGTATAGCCACAGTTGTTTTACCTGAAGATTCAGGGCCATATATTTCAATGATACGGCCTCTTGGGAAACCGCCTACGCCCAGTGCTACATCAAGGCCCAGTGAACCTGTGCTGATCACATCGATCGGATCATGCCCCTTTTCACCCAACATCATTACAGAACCTTTGCCATAGTCCTTTTCGATCTTGTCCATCGCCAGTTTGAGCACTTTCAGTTTATCGTCTGCCATATTGCTATTTTTTTCTTTCATTATTTTCTAGGTCAAAATTAGGTATAAATACCACAGGCAGGCTATTTGCGAACAAGAAGATATCCACATTTTATGAAACGGCCCAAAACCTTTACTGTAAAGGTTTTGGGCCGCTTTTTGGTGTTGCAAATGTGTATATGTTTGGCTTAAGAAGGTGTTTTTTCAGATGGCAGGTATTTGATATCTGTTTCTTTTTCGTCCCATTTCTTATCCATCCAGTCTCTTTTCTCTATCAGATAAGATATTACCAGCCCAAGTCCGCCAAAAAGACCGATCATAGCAAAGTATATTTGCGGGTATTCCTTGTAGTCCATCTCACCACCAACCATTACGTTGTGTTTCATCATTAATTCATCTACAAGGAAAGCCAGGAATAGGCCAAGTCCGACCCCGCAAAGTAAAAGTCCGAATTTTAGACTGAGGAATGGTCGTGGGGATGCTATTTTGGGCGTGCGTGGATTGATACCCCTATCTATCATCGCCATATTTTCCTTGTTTCTCATGTATACGATACCGAATATCATTCCAAAAAATGACAGAAAGAATACCGGCGCAATTAACATCTCTGATCCCATAATTATTAGTTTTTAAATGATTTATAAATGTTGTTGATTAAAAGCTTGCAAACATTGTTACCATCTAAGACTACGTGTTGAGGAAACAGGTTACAGAATGTTTGAAATATTTTTTGTTGGGGGGCGTTCTTTAGTATTTCATGTTTTTTTGGGTGGATGCCCGATGGGAAATGAAATTCAAATCGGGTGTAGAAATGTGTTATATGGTTGATTGTTAGTTTATTATGAAAAATGTCCATGCCCGATTGTGCCCGATTATTCTGTGTGTCTGGTGGATTGCTGTTGTGGGTACGAGAGTGTGGCTTATATGAGCTTACAAACAAATACGTCCCGATGTTCGGGTCAGAGACCCGTTAAACTGGTCGTCACGAGAGCGCTTCGCTAACTCTCGCGACAGATAAAGAGACCAAAAGTGTTCGAAAAGTTGTTAATGTGCTTAGATAAGGGTAACCCCTGACGGGGCAATGCCCACTTTTTGTTGCGTTTTACTACAAACCGGTAGTCCCTACGGGACATATTGCGAGTTGTTTTACTCTTTTCGAACACCAATGGTCAGAGACAAATCCGCCTCGATGTTCGGGTCAGAGACCCGTTAAACTGGTCGTCACGAGAGCGCTTCGCTAACTCTCGCGACAGATAAAGAAATGTGCTTAGAAAAGTTGTTAATGTGCTTTGATAAGGGTAACCCCTGACGGGGCAATGCCCATTTTTTGTTGCGTTTTACTACAAACCCGTAGTCCCTACGGGACATATTGCGAGTTGTTTTACTCTTTTCGAACACCAATGGTCAGAGACAAATCCACCTCGATGTTCGGGTCAGAGACCCGTTAAATTATGTCGTCACGAGAGCGCTTCGCTAACTCTCGCGACAGATAAAATATTTTTTTGTATAGTGTAATTACGGGTGTTTTTGAAAAGTGGCAGTTTTCGCTAAAAGTGGCAGTTTTTTTATGTTTGTTTTGCTGGAAAGCTTATTTGGTAAGGGTTCTATTGATTTTAACAAATTGCCATTATCTGCCACTTCCTGCCACTTTCTGCTACATGTTGCCACTTTTTACTGCCACTTTTTTGGGTGCCTCGTCCCTAAATAGGTTTACATGTTGGTCATTGCGAGGAACGAAGCAATCTCACATCTGGTTGCTTGCACTAATTCCATGTGGTTGTTGAGGAATACAAAACGAATACGTCGTTCCGTGAGATTGCTTCGCGAAGGGCTCGCAATGACACAGTTAGCGTATTGACGGTATAGGATTTAGTGTTCATAGTTCAAACTGCTTAGGAATAGTGGTATAATCGGGTGCAAATTAATATGCGCTCCAGACATATGCAAATAAAGATATTCACAAAAGTTACGTCTGCGTGCTCTGAAACGGTTTGTGGGCAAGGCTTTGGGCCGGTCATTTTTGTGGATATGTTTTTTTCGGTCTACTCTCTCCACCAACTTTACGCATCTTTGCATTATCCTTTTTTAGATTTTCTGTAACCTCACCGATCAATTCTGCGTCTTATATAATTACATGTATGGTCAGGAAGACGATATAGCTATTATTCAAATGGTGTTACAGGGGCGGCAAGCCGCTTATGCAACACTGGTAACACGCTACCAGGCGTACGTGTTTACCATAGCTATGCGCCATGTCAACAACAGAGAACTGGCAGAAGAGTTGGCTCAGGATGTATTTGTAAAGGCTTACCGGTCGCTGGCTTCATTTAAGGGAACCAGCAAGTTTACCACCTGGCTGTATACCATTGCTCATAATACCTGTTTGTCTCACCTACGCAAAAAGGAAGACGCGACCTTTTTTCCGGGCGATGAAAAGATGCATGGTTGGGCAGAGGATGCAGGTGGTGGCGAACATCCTGCAGGCAGACTGGAGCAAAAAGCACAACAACAGCTATTGTCGGGGGCCATACAACACCTGCCGCCGGTAGATGCGGAGATCCTCACATTATTCTACCAGGGCGAACAATCGGTGGAAGAGATAAGCGGTATAGTAGGTATTACTACCGGCAATGTAAAGGTGAGGCTGCTAAGAGCAAGGCAAAAGCTAAAGGAGATACTGGAAACCCGGTATAGTAAGGAGGTAGTGAGGTAAATGAAAATTATTGGCTAATTTTAATGAAGGGTTATGGAAGACAGAGATAACATAGAGATCAGACTTTGGGAATTCATAGACGGCATCAGCAACGAGGCCGATATGGAGCAGGTGTCTGTATTGATAGCCAGCGACCCTATATGGAAGGCAAAATATGAGGAGTTGCTGAGTTTTAATGCGGCAATTGTGAGCGGTCTGGAGCTGGATGAGCCGCCTGTAAGGTTCACTAAGAATGTTATGGATATGGTAGCCGATGTAAAAATGGCTCCGTCTATAAATGGTTATATCAACCCGTCTGTCATAAAGGGGATCGCCGCGTTTTTTGTCATTTCTATCATATTGGTTGTCGGTTATTCTCTTTCAACGGTGAGCTGGACCATTACCGCCTCATCATTTAAAATGCCCTCACTCAAGCTGCCTGCATTGGATCTCCCAGCTCATTTCAATAGTACATTTATTAATGTAGCTATAGGCATCAACGTAATACTAGGCCTGCTGTTTGCCGATATGATGCTGAGAAAGAGAGACCGAAAGAAACAACACCAATAATTTTTGAACACGCAACCATGGAACTATTTTTCGCAGAATTATTTGAAAGAGACATTTTAAAACTTAAGGACGAACTCAATGCCTTTGAAACAGAGTTGAACATTTGGGCGGTTCCTCCCGGTATTAGTAATAGCGCAGGAAACCTTACGCTGCACCTTATAGGTACTCTCAATCATTTCATTGGCGCAACGCTGGGTAACACAGGTTATGTGAGAACCCGTGATCTGGAATTCTCAACAAGGAATGTTTCGAGAACCCAGTTATTAGCAGATATAGATCAAACAATTGTTGTGGTGAAGCATACGCTGTCTGCCATTACGCAGGAACAGTTAGCTGCACAGTTCCCGTTTGAAATATTTGGCCAGCATAGTACCACTTTTTACCTCACTCATTTTTACGGCCACATTGCATATCATCTGGGGCAGATCAACTACCTGAGGAGGATATTGGAGGCGTAAAGGAAACAAAACCGGTTGGTGGCAAATGTTGGGTTAGTTGCTGAGCTCAGCTGCTGTGGAGACGCAAAATCTTGCGTCTCTACGTACGGGTTAATTTAAAAAACAAAAGGAAGACGATAAAACATATATGGCACACCTTTGAGGTGTGCCATATCTTTATATTCTACGATCGTTGAAATATTTTAGTTCAACAACAACAAGTTCACACCGCGCTGCAGGATATTAAAGGCTATTTCAGCCATCATGTTTTCTTTATCCAATGTAGGGTTCACTTCAGCTATTTCGAAGCAGCAGATCTTGTGGTGCTGCATGAAAGATGCGATCAGATCCTCAGCTTCACGCTCACGAAGGCCATTGCTTACAGGTGTGCCGGTACCGCGGCTAATAGAGCTGTCAAGGCTGTCCACATCGAATGATACATAAATGTCATCGCAGTTAGACAGGTGAAGGAATGTCTGACGAACTACGTTCTCAATTCCCTTTCTGCGCACTTCTGCTACCGGAATTACTTTTATGTTACCTTTCTTAATTATCGCCTCCTCTTCCTTTTCAAAGTCGCGAAGTGCAATGAATACTATATCCTCAGGCAAGATCTTAGGTTCTATCTTACCCAGGTTTTTCAGTTTTTTCCAGTAGTCCAGCGTTTGCGGATCCGGGTTATGTACCTGATTTTCTTTGTTGTCATCAGCCAGAGATATACACAGCGGCATACCATGCATGTTGCCGGATGGGGTAGTGAACGGTGAATGCAGATCGGCATGTGCATCTATCCATACCACACCCAGGCGGCGCTTAGGTTTAGCCATCTTAAGGCCGGCTATAGTAGCCCCTGCAGTACTATGGTCGCCCGCCAGTACCAGTGGGAACAAGCCTGATTTCACGGTTTCGCATACAGCTGTTGACACTCGTTCGTACATGGTGTGTATACCCGTAATGCGCTTAGCATATGGAGAGGCCACAGGTTCGTACAAAAGCCTGTTTTCATTTTCCACCACATCGGATGGGAAATTCACGAACAGGTTGCTCATAAAGTCGAGCGCAGCTATTTTTATGGCATCGATACCCAGGCTTGCACCTCGTGTACCTGCACCTATTTCAGATCTTACTTCTATGATCTTTATATTTCGCATAGGCTTCAAAGATAAGATAAAAGCTCTTATTAGCTAAATTGGTATGCATTTTGCAGGTAATAAACCGAATAAACACACGCTATATGAAAAGAATCTACTTGCCGGTGCTCACCATACTGTTTTTTACCACTACAGCTATGAAGTGCTATAAGGACACGCCCGACTGCCATCACGGTATTGGTTTGTTGAACACGTCGCCCACAGCGGTATATTATTTAAAATCGATGGATTCTTCGCTTGATGGCACGCTCGACCCTACTTTACAGCGGCAAGGAGATGAGAGCAAGTGCTTTTCTAATAACGTGCATAATATAAGTACAAGCTATTGCTATGAGAAGGAGATCATCTCATCTAAGCATGAAGCATTCTATTTTTACTTTTTTGACGTGTCGGTCATCGATAATACCCCGTGGGACAGCATTGTGACCAGGAAACAATACCTGAAAAAGGTGAAGTACACGCTGAACGATTTTCAGCAGAGTGGTAGAATGGTGTATTATCCTTGAGGGGGAAGTAAAAAGTACTCAATTGGAAGCGGCTAAAAGATACGCGGCTAGGACGACTGTGATGGTATCGTTAAAAACGGCACAAAACGAATACGTCCTTGCGTGAGATTGCTTCGTGCCTCGCAATGACCGCATGGGGTGTTTCAAAGAGGTACGTCCCGTACGAATGCCAGGGGGTCGAGTGCCTCACCCTGATATTTGGGGAGGCTCGTCTGTTTACATTGCATGCATTTATTTCCAGTATATGTATGTGCAAAAAACCTACAACACATCACCATTTTTAAAACACCTCTCCCAGATTCACGAAGAGGCCCTGCGAGCCGCCAAGGCCGAAGCCATAGTCTATGGCTATATTGGTACGGGAGTTTTTATTGAGTTTTACTCTTATTCCGCCGCCCCAGCCGGGCGCGATGGTCTCGAATTTATTAGAGCCCAGTTCGGTAAATGACTGTGCATTGG
Organism: Flavipsychrobacter stenotrophus; assembly: GCA_947371715.1. Lineage (GTDB taxonomy): Bacteria > Bacteroidota > Bacteroidia > Chitinophagales > Chitinophagaceae > Flavipsychrobacter > Flavipsychrobacter stenotropha_C. Next base: position 766 of record CANBQQ010000121.1, on the reverse strand, counting down.
CAAACACCACGCCGCCTATCAGGCCATTTCGAGTAACGGTAAATCTGTATTCTCCCTCTATATAGGCCATATTGTTACCGCGATAGCGGCCCTGTATGTAACCTCTGCCGGTGTTGCTGTAGGGATCATTGCCGGTGTTGGGGAGCATAAGGTATGGGGGCTTACCGGTAACGGTGAACCATTCATAGGTCCATAGGGCAAGGGTATTATCGGAGTTGGCCGGGAAGCGAATGTATTTTCTGCCCTCTATCACCAGCGATCTCCAGGTCTTTTCATTGCCCAGCACTGCCAGGTTGGGCCGGTAGATGATGTTGGCAAAAGCGCCGCCATCGGGGTTAATGGAGTTTTTGCGGCTATCGTACAGAAAATTGAAGGTGATACCTGATGCGATCTCCGTGCTGTTCAGTCCGTATTTCTGGAGGTCAGTGGTCACTCCGGCAGGGGCAGTGAGTTCTTTTATACCCCAGAAGTAGTCTATACCATAACCAAGGCCCAGGTAAATATTGTTCTTCACCTTGCGCATGATAGTCTCATGTATCCTTATAGCCGAATAATCTATCAGGTAGCCATCATTGATACTGGTATACCCGCCAATGCCATAGGTAAAGGAAGGGAACTTGATGTATCGCCAATCTCCCGAGATATTGTACTTATTGTCTTTGGTCCAGATGTTGGTGACAATGGGGGCTATGATCTGGTTGCGGACGGTATAGGTGAAACTGAGATTGACCGTAGAGGTGTTGGCACTGTCGTTGGTATGAAATGC
>CANBQQ010000120.1 GCA_947371715.1 Flavipsychrobacter stenotrophus | reverse complement strand
AAGAATAAGCACTTTTTGTCCCTTATGGGCAATGGTGTCATTTCTTTATTTGGACTACTACAATTTGCTTTATTGTATAAGGTATTCAGCAAAGAAGATGTGGGTGTATGGCTATTTTTTATGACCACACAAGGTGTGCTAGACTCTATTCGTAATGGTTTCCTGGGCACGGCTACGGTAAAGTTTTATGCGGGCGCAGAGACAAAAAGAGCTGCCGATGTATTAGGATCGATCTGGTACCTGGCCATTGCTATAACTGGTTTAATGCTTGTAGCTAATGCTATGGCACTTCCGCTACTCCCCTACATTACCAATACGTCGGTCGTAGTGTCTGTACAATGGATAGGGCTTACGATGCTTAGTTCACTACCATTCCTGGTAATATTCGGAAGATTGCAGGCCGATGAAAAATATGGTACAATCCTGTGGATGCGTATGATCAATAGCGGATCGACCATCATAGCATTTCTTGTTCTTATGTTTCTAGGCAAGTTCACATTGCAAACCGCATTGCTGTGGAACTTCATCACCAATTGCATGACCAGCTTAATAGGCATCGCCGCCAAGCTGGGTGGACTCAAAACTATTGCGCACAGGTCGAAAGCAACTATTACGGAGATCTATCATTTTGGCAAATACAGTATGGCCACCAGCCTTACATCTAACCTGTTAGGCGCATCTAATACCTATATCGTCACCTTCATGCTAGGTCCGGGCGCAGTGGCTATTTTAAGTGTCCCTTCCAAACTAATGGAACTTGTAGAGATCCCTTTGCGCAGCTTTGTAGGTACGGGTATGTCCAGCATGGCTACGGCATTCAATCAAAAGAATATGAGCCATGTTACCTATATTATGAACAAATATGCAGGAATGCTCACCTGGGTATTCATACCATTGGCAATTGGTGTATTTTTCCTTGCCGATATACCGGTCAACATCCTCAGCAGTGGCAAGTACAAAGGAACTGAAGCCGCTAATTTGTATCGCATAGTTATGGCCATTGCCATACTCTACCCTATAGACAGATTCAACGGTATCGCACTAGACATAATACACCAGCCTCGACTCAATTTCATTAAAGTGCAGATCATGTTGCTGGTGAAAGTAGTCACCACTTTTGTTTGCATTGCCATGCTACACAGTGTTTACGGCGCCCCATTGGGCGGCCTGCTCACAATGGTAGCCGGTCTCGGCTTCGGCTATTTCAGCCTTAAAAAATTCATGGATTTCAGCATCGCCGACATACTTAGAACGGGGTATACGGAATTAGGATTATTGGGTAAGAAGATATTGGGAAGAGGATAAATTGGGTTGCCAAAAGCAATGTGTAACTATCCATCTACCACTTCACCAACGTCCTTTAGCAAGTTCTCTTGAAAGCCATAAACCTAAGCATCAGTACTTGTGAATCCACTTACTTCACTTTCTTCTTAAACACCAGCAGTTTAGAATTATCGATCACTACCTGCTCAAAGAACCCGCGTAAAGACGCATACTCAGTAAGCTCAAATCTGGTACGTTTCATATTTAATGACGACGATACCGTCATCATTTTAGATTGTGGTATATAGTTGGTGGTACGTTTGTAGCCAAAGCCCAGCGAATCATTACTTATATTTATCGGTGCTAAATTACCCTCGGGCACAAAATTATTTGGCAGCTCTATAACCAGGTTCGCAACATAATCAGAGCGTTCCCGAAATTCAACAGGAAATTTTCGCACAGGTGAAGTAAACGGGTTATCATTAAATACCCCGGTAAAATTGTGCTGTAGGGAGAATACATCTGTAGCCGTGTTGAACCGCCAGGTACCACTTAACCTTATCTCCATGTCGCCATCGGTATCCGCTGCATGCTCCACCGTCTCACTGGTTATTTCAATACCTTTTGGCAATCTGCGTTTCAATTCGTCCAGGTATTCACCTTTTGCACCACTGCGTTTAGCCCAATGGTTTCGCAACCTTGCACACTCCACCTCTCCCTTCTTATACCTTATCTCTATTTTGGCTGTATTACCTGTAAATCCATAAACCCTGGCATTGAAATGCTCTTTGTTTGCTAATAGCACAGGGTCAAGCATCACACCGTATCCCCTTTCTCCAACTGCCCAGGCAAACCCATTATAGCACTTCGATGGAAGTACACCGGGTATATTATATTTTTCAGAAGCATCAAGAAACACAACTTTATTGTCTACCATTACCGCACAAGCTACATAGTTCATTTGTTCGCTGACAGGTACATTCTTGTTTGGCGACTCATATTCTGTCGTTGAGATCAATAGGATATTGGCATGCAGTTTAGCCTTCAATAGCATAGACGTAAGCAGCAGATTTATTTCACCAATAGTTCCCGATCTATTGTACCACAGTGCCTTTAAATCTGTATTCTTTTCCCTACGTTCTTCCCCCCTTACTGCTTTAAAATTATTGCGCACATAGTAATAAATATGCAACATCTTTTCATTTTCGCTCATCCCGGGTTTGGCCAGCGAATCCAGCGTAAGCAGGAAAAATAATTTAGGATCATTTAGGTCCGACCCCAATCCCATCTTCTGCCATATGACACTATTAAAATTATCCCATGTATTATCATCTGAAAAACGCAACGAAACTAGATATAGTTCATGAACTTCTTTATAATTATTGCGGTTGGCTATGTAAGGCTCCTCTTTAAAGGCAGATACATTGCGCCTGATCCAAAGATTGGTCACATTACCATTTTTATCAGTACTACCAACACAAGCAAATGCATCGTCAGATCCTTGCGCTTGCTTTATGGATTTATACTGCACAGGATACAACTTAGTTGTGCGAATGGGTTTATACTCCACAGTAAGAGGTGGACAGGTAACACTAAATTGGCTTTCCAGTTTAGGATACTCACCTTGTATGTGCCAGCTACACAATCGGGGCATAATAGTGCTGGCCTGCTGATAAGTATATGCTATTATACACCCTCTCTTTATTTGCGGCATAACGAACGTGATCGCCGATAGCCCGTCCCCAATATCCTTCCTGTCCAGGTTTCTCTTTTTCAATTCGGTTTTTTCTACAATACCGTCCACAAGGTTATAGGTAGCCCCTTCTATAGGCGCTGCAGCATCATTAAAACAAAATACACCCATTTTAGACAAATAGAATGCATCTTCATTTAGCAATCTGATGACCCGGGTCACAACCACTTTACGTTTCAGCACACCTTTATTGTCAGTGAATATGCGATACTCTTCCTTTTCAAAAAGTATCACCGCGCTGGCACCTGTATCAATACTATATCTCCCTATATTAAGGTGTTCTTTTACAAAAGCATCATCAACTATATCAGAAGCGGTGGCCGGAAGATAGCCTGCCACACAAAGCAGCAGGCATATATAATGTGTTATTCTATTCATATGTAGGTTGTATTGAGTTGCTCAAAATAGAACAAATAGCGTGATAGTCATAGTATGGGGCCAAAATTAAAATTAGGGTTAAAGGCATTTGTAAGGCCAAACGGGATTTCTTATTTCTTCCTCAATTGAGTATGTCAATAAAACGCTGGCCAGATCGGTTGAGACAGCACTGAACGCTGGCCGAAGTCTCCCGACTTCGATCGACCGGTAGGGAATCTCCCTATTCCCGAAAACCACCAACAAGATACACATCTCCCCCATACATTGCTACATCACCCGCCAATTAACTCCATTGAGCCATTCATTTACACAATCCGATATTTCCTTCATTGAGCCATTGAGCCATTAGGTCATTGAGCCATTATGATTTACCTTTGCCGCCACAATAAATGCAGCGTTCATATACCATAGCATTGGTGGGCAACCCCAATAGCGGGAAAAGTTCCCTATTTAACGCGCTCACCGGCCTCAACCAGAAAGTTGGCAATTTCCCGGGAGTTACGGTCGATAAAAAGACCGGTATTTCTAAGATATCAGACACCCTGTCTGCATCTATCATAGACCTCCCCGGCACGTATAGCCTGTACCCCAAGAGTGCCGATGAGCAGGTAACCTATGAAGTGCTGCTTGACCAAAAAAATGCCGACCGTCCCGATCTGATCGTTGTCATTGCCGACGCATCTAACCTGAAACGCAACCTCCTTTTCTGCTCGCAGATCATGGATCTGAAGATACCGGTGGTAATTGCCCTCACCATGATGGACATTGCCAACCAGAAGGGGATCACCATTGACACCGTGGGTATGGAGCGGATGATGGGCGTACCCGTTATCCCCATCAATCCTCGCCGCAATAAGGGGCTGGCCAAGCTAAAAAAAACCATCAGCGATGTAGCCGAAAACCGACCTGCGTCGCTACCCGACTTTATTGATATTATCTCTATTACCGGCGAATGGCTGGCTGACATCCGCACGCTGTGCGAACAAGACAGTAACTACGCCGCTCTGCACCTGGCCTGCAACTATGCCGAACTAAAACACCTCAATGCCGCCACCCGTATACAGGTAGCTGCATTGCTGGGGGAGAATAAGTTCAACAAAGGTAAGATACAGGCCGAGGAAATAATGATGCGCTATAAGAAGATAGACACCATTATGCAGCAATGCACGGCTACCGATAGCCCCATGAAGCGCATGGTGGTGAGCGATCGTATAGACAAGGTGCTGCTGCACCCGGTATATGGCAATGTCATTTTACTCGTCGTACTATTTATCCTGTTCCAGAGTATCTTTTGGTTGGCCAAGTACCCTATGGACTGGATACAGGAGTCATTTGCCTTCCTTGGTACAGCTATAAGCGGTATTATGCCTGCCGGGTTATTACAAGATCTTATAGTGAACGGACTTTTGGCAGGCATGAGCGGCATAGCCGTATTCGTACCGCAGATAATGATACTATTTGGCTTCATCACCATACTGGAGGACAGTGGCTATATGGCGCGCATCAGTTTCCTTACCGACCGTATCATGCGCTCAGCGGGGCTCAATGGCCGCTCTGTAATGCCGCTTATAAGCGGTATGGCCTGCGCTGTACCGGCTATTATGGCTGCGCGCACCATACAGAATGCCAAAGAAAGGCTGATCACTATAATGGTTACCCCATTAATGAGCTGCTCAGCCAGGCTACCTGTGTATACTATGCTTATAGCATTGGTGATACCGTCTAAGCGTGTGTGGGGCTTTATTAACATGCAGGGGTTGGTACTCATGGGACTTTACCTGCTGGGGTTCGTCATGGCCCTTATTGTATCAAAGGTCATGGACCTCATCATCAAGACCAAAACCCGCTCCTACTTCCTTATGGAACTACCCGTTTACCGCGCTCCCCGCTGGAAAAACGTTGGTATCACTATGCTGGAAAAAGGTAAGATCTTCATCCGCGATGTGGGTAAAGTGATCATTGTGCTATCGCTCATACTATGGGCGCTAGCCGCATTCGGGCCACCGGCGCAAATGAAAAAAGTAGATGAAAAGTATACTACCCTAATAAAACAGCACCCGGAACAAACAGAAACACTACAACACCAACAGGCCACTGAACGCCTGGAGCACTCTTTTGCCGGCATGATGGGCAAGGCAATAGAACCAGCAATTAAGCCACTCGGCTACGACTGGAAGATAGGCATAGCGCTTATTACGTCATTTGCTGCGCGCGAGGTGTTTGTAGGTACCATGGCCACCCTTTATAGCGTGGGCGATGTAAGTAACGGCACCCAAACACTAGAAGAAAAGATGCAGGCAGCCCGCCGCGATGATGGCACTCCGGTATACACATTGGCAGCAGGCTTGTCACTGCTTATATTCTATGTATTTGCCATGCAGTGCATGAGTACGCTAGCCATAGTAAAGCGCGAGACCCGCAGCTGGAAATACCCCGCTATTCAGTTCGCCTACATGTTTGCGTTGGCATATGGTTGCGCATTTATTGTATTCCATATTTTCAAGTAAGCGCACCATATACAAGTGTTTTTCACCTTTACTGCTCGCTTACATGCCACACTCTCCTCCTTTTGAAGGAGGAGTACCGCCCCTTTGGCGGGGAGGTGGTTATTTCACAGCAACCCATTTATAAATCTCTGCCGGCATACATTTCGTATATACACCTACCATGAATATTCGAAAGATATCCACCCTCTTACTACTCACCCTATCCGGCCTCAGTGCCAACGCCCAGGCCATAGACAATACCACCTCCTATAAGAACATCAACTCTGACGCTTATTTCAGACTCAACTATGAGAATGACTTCTTTTCAGCAACTGATGAATACTATACGCAAGGCATCAACATTGAAACTGTAGGCTCCTTCTGGAAGAAGAACCCTGTGAACTATATCCTCATCAAACCCAAATACGATTACATCCGATACGGACTTGGTTTTCAGCATAATGGTTATACCCCCTCAGACATTGGACATAACGAAATACTCTATGGCGACAGGCCATTTGCAGGCACCATGATGTTACAATCATTTGTTATTGCGACTAATCCCGAAAAGCATAGACGGTTCACATCATCATTAAGTACGGGTGTCATTGGCCCCCTTGCCGGTGCCGGACAGATGCAGCGAAGCATACACAAATGGCTCAGCAACATTACCCCTCATGGCTGGGACAACCAGATACAGAACGACATCATCCTTAACTATCAGGTAAACTATGAGCAGCAACTACTGGCTTATAAAAAGTCCTTCCTGTTATCCGGAGATGGTTTTGCCCGCGTGGGTACGCTCAGCGACAAGGCCGGTATTGGGCTTACACTTATGTTCGGCTATTTCGATTCACCGTACGACCGAAACCAAACGAAAAACGAGAACTTCCGGATCTATGCGTATGAGCATCCCGGCTTCAATATTGTTGGCTACGATGCTACACTACAAGGCGGGGTATTTGATAAAGACAGCCCATACACTATCAGTTCCGGCGATATAAACAGGCTGGTATTTCAAAACAGGTTTGGCTTTGTAGTGCAGTACCTGGGCTTTACCCTCGAATACTTCCAATCTGTCTCCAGCCGGGAATTTGAAACACAGAAGATGCATACCTGGGGCGGTGTGCAGGTAGGGTTTGAATTGTAGATTAGAGTCTTAACCCTCAATTACCTGCAGCCCTTCAGACGCATATTTTTTTACATTGCCATCTACACTTATTAACGTAAAATTATTCCGAATAGCCTGCCATATCAGCATTCTATCGAATGGATCTTTATGGTAATTAGCTGTTAAAGTATGATAGGTACTGCTGTCTTCATGAGATAACGGTTCAAGCACAAATCCCATGGAAAGGCAAGCATCAGGAAATTGTTCTGGCAAAAACCCATCTATTTCCAATTTCCCCAAAGAACGTTTTAACGAAACCTCCCAAAAACTTATTGCACTCACCACAATTTTGTTGTCAGGATTCGTAATTATTTCTTTTATTTTTTTTGATATTCGTTTAGTGTCGGCAACTGCCCACAACATATAATGCGTATCCAACAGATATGTCATAAGCCCAAAAATTCGTCCTCGGTGATCGAAAAATCTTTGGCAAATTTAACTGTACCGGCTCCTTCCAGAATACCAAGTTTCCTTTTTTGCTTTTTCTCCGCAGTTTTAGGTACTATTTTAGCTACAATTTCTTTCTTTTTGCCATAAAGAATACCTATTTCTTCTCCCGCAAGTACTTCCTTTAGCACTGCTGAAAAGTTTGCTTTAAAATCACCTACGCTCATTGTTTTCATATCAGCATATTTCATCAAAGGTAACCTATTTACTTGACAACTTGACAAATAAACTGTTAATACCCTGACCTCTATTTATAACAGCATGCTAATTTCTCTTCCCCAACCACCTTGCCAATGCGTGTGCCGGCCACTCTATTAATAAATACGCCACATACGAAATAACTATAGGCAATGCTATATACAGCAGGTAGGTATTCATATTCAGACGCATGAAGTAGGACAGCAATGGCAAACACAGAAGGTGACATAAATAAAGCGAATAGGAGAACTTACCCAAATATTCCGACCAGCTACCTGCCGGATGGGCTCTGTGATAAATGATCTCTGCTTCCAGCCATTTGTAAAAGAACAATGAGCATATTATAAGGGAATAGGTGTAATTGATATGGTAGTGCATGCGTAGCGCAACACTAGCCATTGCCAGCAACTGGGCGCCACCTCTCATCAACCAGATTTGCCCATATGTTACAGCCCCTTTAAACTTGTCTATATGCTCTGCCAGCACTACACCCAGAAGCCAGCTTGGGAGATTAATGAATATTATGCTGATCTGCCAATAAGGCCCCCGGCCATTGAAATGAATGCCTGTGAGCCATCCGGCATTTGCCCCCCAAAGCACAGCTACAAAAACTGCACAGACTATATAGGACAAATACAATTTGGTGCTCCAACTCCACTTTGTCCTGAACAATACCGGATATAAGATATAGTAGGCCAGTTCGCAATAAAGGCTCC
>CANBQQ010000119.1 GCA_947371715.1 Flavipsychrobacter stenotrophus | reverse complement strand
AAGGAAAAGCTTGCGGAATTTAAAGAGATGCATGAACCCATAATAGCAGACTGGGGGACGGGCAGGAATTATGTGTACTATGGTGAGACATTTTTGCTGACCCAACTACGCTATTACCCATATGTGCAGATTGGGATCATCTTCTTGTTTCTTATAGTAGTGATCTTTGCACTGTCGGCATCGTACAGGTCTTTGCAGAACCAGGTGTGGGTGGGGTTATCGAAAGAGACAGCTCACCAGTTGGGTACGCCGCTGAGTTCAATGGAAGGATGGCTGGAGCTGATGCGGGAAAATGACCCGGACAGTGAGGCTGCCAAGGAGATGCAGAAGGATCTGGACAGGCTGAAGTTGGTGGCGGACAGGTTTAGCAAGGTGGGCAGCGAGCCAAAGCTGCAGGAAGAAAATCTTGCAGAGCGGCTGAGTGAGATAGTAGCCTATATGCAGAAGCGTTCTCCGTTGAAGGTGGCCATATCGCTGCATATAAAGGAGCGTGAGATACCGGTGAATATAAGTGGGCCCCTGTTTGACTGGGTAATGGAAAACCTGATACGCAATGCTCTTGATGCCATGGAAGGCAAAGGCACTATAGATATTACGGTGACCAACCAGCCGCAGCAGGTAATTATAGATGTGCAGGATACGGGTAAAGGGATACCTAAATATCAGGTGAAGAAGATCTTTAATCCCGGGTTTACTACTAAGAAGAGAGGGTGGGGACTGGGATTGTCATTGTCAAGAAGGATCATAGAGAAGTATCATCACAGTTCCATATTTGTGAAGCAGAGCGAGGTGGGGAAGGGGACGACGTTCAGGATAGTGTTGAGACGCTAAGGCACAGATAATTAGTGGAATAGTTTTTATAGCTGAGTATTGAATACATACAATCAATGCTATGCGTAAGGGCTATATTATTCTCGTTTTCTGTTTAGTTTTCACAATTATATTAAGTTGCAAAACGCATTATCAGCTGGCTAACAAGGCATATGCCAGAATAGAGATACCCACATCGCTGGAGCGGGGTAAAAACCTGGCCTATAATATTTGCGCTGATTGCCACTATGACAAGACTGTGAAGAAGTTCATAGGTATGCGCTACCTGGCATTGCCGCGAATAGCGGGTAAGGTATATTCTGCTAATCTGACCAATTCAAAAATGAATGGTGTTATAACCGGCTATTCGGATGGGGAGCTGGCGTATTTATTGAAAACAGGTATCACCCGTGAAGGGAGGTTTATTCCTTACATGTTGCGCCCTAAGATGGCTGATGATGATATTAATGACCTGATCATTTACCTGCGATCGGGCGATGAGGCAGTACAGGCCGGTGATACCAGTGTCGGGCATTCGCACTTGAATTTTATTGGTCGTATAGCGATACGTAAAATAGCCAAGCCGCAGCCGTATATAACAAGTATAAAGCGCCCCGCAAAGGATGACGCGATAGCCAATGGCCGCTACCTGGTAGATAATATAGGTTGTTTTTATTGCCACTCTAAGAGCATCGCAAAGCTCAACTATCTGGATGCCGAACAAAGCAAGGGGTATCTGCAGGGGGGAATGAAATTTAACGATGATAGCGGTAATAAGATACATGCGGCCAACCTTACGCCCGATAGCAGTACCGGGATTGGCAGGTTCACGAGGGCGCAATTTCAGAAGGCTATTACAGATGGCGTAGCGCCCGGAGGAAGGAAATTGCATCCGCCAATGCCGCGCTTTACGCACCTTACTGATAAACAGGTGAGTGATATTTATACTTACCTCAAATCTATACCACCTGTGCATAAAAAGGGTGGTATGATAAGTGATACTTATTAGCCTATTATAAAGGAAAAGGCCCGCACTGCGGACCTTTTCCTTTATAATTTTCTATGACTACTAGCAATAAGTTTCGAAAGCCTGAATAAGGTTGGCTGCGATCATTTGTGCAGGGCGACCTTCGATCATGTGCCTTTCGATCATGTGTACCACTTTACCGTCTTTCAACAAGGCAATAGCCGGTGAAGATGGAGGGTAAGGCAACAGGTACTGACGTGCCTGCTTAACCGCATCTACATCAAAACCTGCGAAGCTGGTTGTAAGGCGGGTTGGTTTCTTTTCTGCATTCTGCACAGCCATCAACACACCCGGGCGAGCTGTTCCTGCTGAACAACCGCAAACACTATTTATCATGAGTAATGTAGTGCCTTCCATTTTCAGGGTGCTGTCTACATCGCTTGGGGAGAGTAATTCTTGAAATCCGTGATTGGTCAATTCGGCCTTCATCGGAGCAACTATTTGTTCAGGATACATCTTGATATATTATTTATTTGCACAAAGGTAAGATAAGATGTTCATGAGATAATCAATAAAATCATAAACAAAACCTATAGAGGTATATTTTAACGCCATTAAGGGGAGCGCAGTGTCCTGAAAAATGCCGTTATTTACTGCAAATATTATTCATGAAAAAAGTAATACTGGCTTTTGCAATGGCCGGCATGTTTGCTGCCTGTAAGAATGGAGAGCACAAACAGACCGGTGAGGGTAAGGGGAAAGAACTGGCATCGCTGCTGGATAAATACTGGCAGGAGCATTTACAAATGTTTCCTACGGAGGCGACATCTAATGGAGATAACCGTTACAATGACAAGCTGACCATAACCATTGCTGAAAGCTTCAGAGATAGCCTGGGCCGGTTTTACAAAAGATACCTAAATGAGATAGGCAATATAGATAGCACACAGCTGCAGGGGCAAGACCTGATGAGCTATCGCTTGTTCAAGTACGAGATGGCTATGGGTATTGAAGGATTGAAATATCCTACGCACCTGATGCCCATTACACAGTTCTGGGCGTTTACTCTGGAGCTGCCTCAACTAGGGTCCGGTACGGGTAATCAGCCATTTAAGACTGTGAAGGATTATGATGACTGGATCAAGCGATTGTCAGCATTCCCGGCGTGGACGGACACAGCCATTTATAATATGCGTAAAGGTATGGCAACGGGTTGGGTGCTGCCAAAATCGCTGGTGGTAAAAATACTGCCGCAGTTGAAAGCGGTGGTGGTAAAGAATGATACCACAAGTATTTTTTATGGTCCACTTAAGAACTTTCCTCAAGAGTTTAGCGTAGCTGATAAGGAGCGTTTGACCAAAGCGTATGTACTGGCTATTGATAGTATAGTGAACCCGTCCTACAGTAAGCTGGCAGTGTTCTTTGAGCAGGAATATTTACCGAAGAGCCGCGCCACAAGCGGCCTGGGTAGCCTACAGGGGGGTAATGACTATTACAACTACTGTATTAAAAACTGGACTACCACCAATCTGACTGCGGACAGTATTTACAAGATTGGGGAGAGCGAGGTGGCAAGGCTGGAAGGCGAGATGAACAAAGTGAAGGACGCAGTTGGCTTTAAGGGCGATATGCAAGCCTTCTTCAAGTATATAGATAAGGATAGCAAATTCTGTCCATTTACTACTCCGCAACAGGTACTTGATAGTTTCTGGGCTATAAAGAAGATAGAAGATCCGCAGCTGAAGAAGTTATTTAACAACACGCCTAAAACGCAGTTCACCATCCGCCAGACAGAGGCATTCCGTGCGGCATCTGCCAGTGCGGAATATAACCAGGGGTCGGAAGACGGTACAAGGCCGGGCATATTTTATGTGCCTATACTTGATGCGAAGAAATTTAATGCTACCGGTATGGCTACGTTGTTTTTGCATGAGGCAATTCCGGGGCATCATTACCAGGTATCGCTGCAGCAGGAGAGTAAGGGCTTGCCGGCATTCCGCCGTTTTATATGGTATGGCGCTTATGGCGAGGGCTGGGCACACTATTGCGAGACACTGGGCAAGGGATTGGGACTTTATGATGACCCTTACCAGTATATGGGACACCTGGGCGATGCCATGCATCGTGCTATACGCCTGATAGTGGACGTGGGTATACACTACAAGGGTATGAGCAGGGAAGATGCTATAAAGTATATGATGGCACATGAGCTGATATCTGAACACGACGCTACAGCCGAGATAGAACGTTATATGGCTATTCCGGGACAGGCTTTGTCTTATAAGATAGGCCAGATGGCAATATCGGGTGAGCGCAAGCACTATGAAGAAACGCTGGGTGCGAAATTCAATATTGCGTCATTCCATGACGAGGTGCTGAAAGACGGTGGCGTGCCACTGAATATACTCCATGAGAAAATGGAGGCCTGGGCAAAAGGAGTTAAATAAATGACCTTTTAAAATCAGAGCGAAAAGGGATAAAGCGGCAAGCTTTATCCCTTTTCATTTTAAGGCTGTTGGAAAAATCCTTTTTTGTAATCTTCTAAATATGATGCGTAATATGCCTTTACCTTCCCGGCATACTTAATGGCGTAATTGAGTGTTTGTTCCTGCCATTCGCAGTTTTGTCCGAAAGCTATCAGATCATCGGCAATGGCAGAACCTTGTCTACCTGAACAACGCAACTGGGAAGATGCGGTAAGCATGGCCATGTCATCAATTACTTTATACATATCTCGATACCTGTCTCGGATGAGGTTGAAGTTGATACTGTCTTTAACAAGTTGCATTTCCTGTATGAGAAAGGGTTCGCTGTCGAACATAGTGTGACTAAGCAGGGCTGGAGGTATATTTTGCATGCGCTGTTGAATGGAGACGATCCTTTCAGCCTCGGTGGTCCATTGTGGTTGGGGAACCTTTACATAGGGAGCAAGTGACGATGGCCGTGCCTGCTTCATTTCTACCAAAAGGAATTTATTGGGATCTCGCTTGCCTTTTAGCAGAAAAGCATAACGCTTCAGTCCAACGCTGCCTGTGCCAGCCAGTCTGAAAGCCACATCGCAGACATGATAATTGTAAGGTCCATCGCTGCTGTTGCTTATCCATTTAGTAATATGATCTGTTAGCCGCTGCTTCAGCCCAAAGTCGATCTCAAAATGACGGGGATCTTCCATCATTATGGTCAGTTGATTTTGCCTGATATTGGTACGCTTGTCAAGTAGTGCACGCTTCTTTTTCTTACCTGCCTTTTTCAAGAATGTGGCAACTATTCCTTTAGCTGTCTTGGTCTCGATATAATAAGCCTTTCCTTTACTAAGGGTGGCTGCATAAGATTTGAGAAACAACTGCGCCATTTTATGCGCTTTTATCTTGTCAATTTCGAGATGGTCGAAAGCTATAAGAATGCTCGTAACGAGTCTGAGGATCTCCCATGATGCAGGGGCGAGGATGGCCTCATCGAAATCATTGAGATCGAAATGAACGAGTCTGTTATCTGCCTTAAAGCTGCCGAAGTTTTCGAGGTGCAGATCGCCACATATCCATGACAAAGGCGCCTGAGAGAAATTTTTGTGTTTACTCAGGTCTTCATAGAAAAGGTGGCAGGTGCCGCGGTAAAACCGGAAGATATTTTCGGCCATGAATCTGTACTTCAGGTCTATCATTTCGGGCAATAGACCAGTGTTGTATTTTTTTATTCTTTGTGATACGGATGACATGTGGCTGTTGTTTAGGGTGTGGTTTTTAACAACTAACTACCTGACTTTTAAAATCATGCCAATGAGGGTGAAACGACAATGCCCCCGGAAAACCAGGGGCATTGTCGTTTTATAAATTGCATTGCTATTTATTCTTTTATCAGGCGGCGGGTTACCTTGTTATCGCCTGATGATACTTCGATCATGTATATACCTGATGCAAAATTGCTGAGTGATACATTGATAGTTCCGGATCTCTGTTGCGTTTTTTCTGAGTAGACAACAGTGCCAGTCATATTGATCACCTTCAAACTTACGGTTTCCTTCTTATTGGTTGAGAAGTTTACCTTCACCTGATCTGTAGCAGGGTTTGGCAGTAGGTCTACTTTCAGGAAGTCATCCTGTGCAATTGCAGATGGGCCATCGGTAGTTAGTTCCAGCCTTTTGTTGCCCTGTGTCTTGGCATCCTTAGTGATGGTGAATTTGTATTCCATACCCGGTATTACTTCTGTGTATGTTTCCAATAACCTGTCATGAAGGAATAACTTGCTGTTTGCAGGTAGCGCTACGTTATCGGCTCTTACAATGAAATTCTGCATAAACGGACTGCTGATACCCAGAGGTATTGTGCTACCCGTTTTGTAAGGTCGGCCGTCTATTGCCATTTTCTTGCTATCAGCAGAAAGGCTATAGAAATTAAATTCTGCACCCGATGGTTTTACCGCATCGAAAGAATTGTCATCGCCATCAGTTGCATCATTGCAGAAGTTCAGCGATAAAGCATCCCACAGGTGATAGTTCTCGTCGTATACATTTAATGTAGTGTAGCGGGCCGGAGTTTTAAACAGATAAGTTGTCATGTCTGCGCCCTTATTGCTCTCGTTGAATATGAGTGAGTCGCCATCGTGAGCAGCCCGTACCTGGAATGCGGCGTTGGCCTGCAGGTAATAAGGATCAGGTGTAACTGTATTGATAGTTACTGCCTGGAAAGCACCGGCGGCACCCAGAGATTGGTTCCATACGAAGAATGCTGTGCCCGTAATATTACCGGATGTTGCAGCATTGGTGATAACCGTACCAATATCTACAGGTGAAGCATACGGGTTGCCGATCATGTTGTATTCCTGGTTGGCACTACTACCTTTCTGCAATGTTACTTTTTGTCTTCCTTCATTTAACGTTCCTGTCATGACGATGGTAACGTCTGATGGTGTATACGTACTATAACCAAGTCCTTCTCCCTTTGCACCGCGTACAAACAAACGTATGCCCTGGTACTTTTTCAATGTATTGCTATCAGCAGCTGTTGGTCTGATATCAGTATATGGTTTCCATCCCGGATCGTAGCCGAGAGCTGAATTACTTGTGTAGGGGTCTAACCTGAAGCAGGAAGGAGCGTTAGATGCAGTGGTTGTAAAGCCATTTGCAGACCCACCCTGACCAGTAATGTCTATATATTTTTCTACCTGGCTGAGTGACAAAGATGCATTGAACGGATGGCTCCAGAATCTATATCTTCTATAACCGCCCTGGATATATTGCTGTACGTTTACCTTTCCAACAATATGCGTGCCGGATGCCATTTCTGCAATTCTTGCTGAATAGATATAATCTGAATTCAGGGTAAGGCTATCGTGTGTGGTCAGTGATCCGGCAGTTAATTTGATCGCAGTTTTGACAATTATCTGTGAACCGGTATCAATTGTAGCGCCTGCACTATTGTTTAGCTCCAAAGTATTGATCATACCTGAACCAGTAATATGTTGTACAATAGTTGTGTCCATGACAATTTTACCATCTCCGTCAATTGCGCCATTAAGGGTGATATTTCCTTTGACATCTAACCAACCTCCCGGATTTATCGTTAGCAACGCTCCAGATTCTACAATAAGGTTACGCATCTTGTCAGATGTAGAATCCGGTACAATAGGAAAGTATGCAGCAGAAGCTGGGATTGTCAAATCGTGTGTTGCATCAGGCATTACACTTCCCAACCAGTTGGTTGGTTCCATCCAGTCAGTTTCCTGTCCTGCGGCACCACCTACCCATTGCCTTACCGCTACGGTGACGGTCCTAAATGTATTTGCGGTTCCGCAGCTATTCGTTACAGTATAATAAATATTAGCACTACCGGTTGTTTTGGTATGCACATTACCTGATACGTCAACAGTCATTACAGATGTATCGCTGCTTGTCCATACACCACCCGGAGTTGCATCTGTAAATGCGTAGGTAACATCTAGTGGCAACGTTGATGGTCCCGCAATTGATGCTACTGAGGCTATAGAACTTACAGTTGCAGTAGTTGACGCGTCAGCCAGTCCTGCGCAGCCGAAGCTGTTGCTGTAGTTCACGGTAACTGTTTTGCTGCCATTGGTAAGCCAGCTCAGTGTTACTGTGTTGTCTGTGCTACCGATACCTCCTGATATGATAGTATAATCGACCCCCGCAGTGCCCGGCACAGACCAAATGTATGATGACTGGCCACCCTGAGTGGTATAGGTAACGTTTGTGCCGGTACAAATAGCGGGACCCGGATCTACAGAGTAAGTTGGTACGGGAAGGGCATGTATCGTAACCGTCTGAGAGGCAGTATTTACGCAACCATTAATATCAGTACCTGTTACCGTATAGGTGGTAGTTATTGTAGATGAACTAATAACATTTGCTCCGGTACTCTCATCCAGATCTGTAGCCGGTGACCAGCTATAAGTATCTGCTCCACCTGCAGCAAGTGATGTACTTGCACCAATGCACAGTGAACTGCTGCCAGGTGTCAAGGTAACTGCAGGTAGCGGGTTAATTGTTAATAGTTGAACATCTGTGCTACTACAGCCTGCTGCACTTGTTCCTGTAACAGTGTATGTAGTGGTTGTTGTAGGCGATGCCGTAACTGTTGCCCCGGTGGTTGCACTAAGACCTGTAGCAGGTATCCAGCTATAGGTACTGCCGCCGGTAGCGTCAATAGT
>CANBQQ010000118.1 GCA_947371715.1 Flavipsychrobacter stenotrophus | reverse complement strand
TATGCAGATATTTTGGGTATTACGCACTACTTTTACGGCAGATAATCAAATCTGCTTATGCGCAAATCATTGTGGCTGGTAATAGCCGTATTGTCTGTACAGGTATCTTATGGCCAGAACGGCTCTAAGAAGATCACCTTAGATGACCTCTACAAAAATTATACTTTCAGAGTAAAGGATGTTCCGGGCTTTAATGCCATGCAGGATGGCAAGCGATACACCCAGCAGGATGAGGAAAACAAACACCAATACATACGCATCTACAACCTGGAAACAGGAAAGGTGAACAAGACTATATTTGACAACAGTACTCAGACATACAACGGCACTGAAATAAAGGTAAGTGAATACACCTTCAGTAAAGATGAACACAAGCTATTGCTCAAGACTGACAATGAGAATATATACCGCCGCTCTATTTTGCAGCATGTGTATGTTTATGACATAGCGTCGGGCGATATAAAACTGCTTGACAAAGACAAGGTGCTGCATGCTACCTTCTCACCCGATGGCACTAAAGTGGCCTTCGTAAAAAACAACAACCTGGACTATAAAGACCTGAAGACAGATGAACTGGTGCAGGTATCTACTGATGGCGAAAAGAACAGCATCATTAACGGTAATTGTGATTGGGTATATGAAGAAGAGTTCTCTTTTACCCGCGCTTTTGAATGGAACAGCACCGGTACCCACCTGGCTTGGTATCGCTTCGATGAGAGCAAAGTACCAGAGTACACCATGGCTAAGTACACAGGCCTTTACCCCGAGCAATACACTTACAAATATCCTAAGGCAGGTGAGCGTAACTCTGTAATAGAGATCAAGATCTATGACCTGCAAAGTAAGCAGGCAGTAAAAGCTGACGTTGGCACTGAAACCGATATTTACATTCCCCGTATTAAATGGACTGAAAGTGCTAAAAGGCTTTGTGTATATAGGATGAACCGCCTGCAGAACAAGCTGGAGCTACTGATGACCAATGCCAACACCGGAGCTACAAGGGTTATATATAGGGAAAAGAACAAAAGCTATATCTCTATCAATGACGAGATCACCTTCCTACCCGATGGCCACTCTATGATACTGGGCAGCGAGCAGAACGGCTGGAACCACCTGTACAAATACAATTGGGACAATGATAAGATCACAGACCTTACCCCCGGCAACTTTGATATTGAATCGCTGACGGGTGTTGATCTGGACAGAAAGCTGGTATACTATACAGCCGCTGAAGTGTCACCTATGCACAGGAATCTGTATGTTGTAAATTGGGACGGCAGCGGCAAACGATGCCTTACTCCTGCACCAGGCATGCACAACATTACCCCATGCGAAGGGTATAACTTCTTCCTTGATAAATATTCAAGACTGGATAAGGTGCCGGTATACCGTTTGATCAATGCATCGGGCAACATCATACGCACTCTGGAAGACAACAAAGTACTTGCTGACAAAATGAAAGAATACGCAATGGGCGATATCAGGTTCATGAAATTCAGAGGTGCAAGCAACAGCCTGAATGGCTGGATGATCACCCCACCTGATTTCGACAAGCATAAGAAATACCCGGTTTTAATGTACCAGTATAGCGGGCCGGGCTCACAAGAGGTTGCAGACAAATTCCCCGTGGGTAACTATTGGTGGCATCAGATGCTGGCTCAGAAAGGCTACATTATTATCTGCGTAGACGGTACTGGTACAGGGTATCGTGGCGAAGCCTTCCGCAAAAAGACATACTTAACCCTTGGTAAGTATGAAAGTGCCGACCAGATAGCTGTAGCTAAGAATATTGCTAACCTACCGTATGTAGACAAAAGCCGCATAGGTATATGGGGCTGGAGCTATGGAGGCTTTATGAGCAGCACCTGCATTCTTAAAGGCAATGATGTATTCAAAACAGCTATTGCAGTAGCACCCGTTACCAACTGGCGCTACTACGATAATATTTATACTGAGCGTTACATGCGCACGCCACAGGAAAACCCTACGGGCTACGACGACAACTCACCGGAGAAGATGGCCGACAAATTGAAAGGCAAGTTCCTGTACATACACGGCACTGCCGATGATAATGTACACTTCCAGAACTCAGTAATGTTCACAACTGCCCTGATCAAGGCCGACAAAGACTTTGATAGCGAGTACTACCCCGACAAAGCCCACGGCATATCGGGCGGCAACACCCGCAATCACTTGTATAGGAGAATGACACAGTTTATACTGGATAATTTATAGAAATTATAATAGGCACCATAGGTGCCCATTATAATTTTAAGTATTCAAATCCCTTCATTATTACTCCCTATATCATTGATCCATTCGACTTTGTCCGGCATACGCTTCAACCTCGTTTTGAGGATCAGATAAGAAACAAAAGCAAGCGGATAAGCGATAAGGAGAATTGGAACTATTTCCATCTGCAGCATTCCGCCAACAACTGCTACCGAACACTCGGTAAGTATCCATGCCAATACAACATAGAATTTCCATAATCCGGGCTTCAACCCTTTATCCTGAGCAGGTAACCTATGTTTCGGCTTAAAAAAATGAGCACAATAATTTCTATCATAGCAATTAAGTTTTTTATAAATATACAGTAATTATTGTAAAACAGTAAGCCCCCGACATGCGAGGGCTTATTGTTTAGAAAAACATCTATAGAGGTCTTAGCTCTTTGGGTCAAGCGCCTTGGTAATACGGGCTGCTATGTCCTGAAGATGGTATTTACTCATTTTATCTCCCATGCCATTTGCCGCTGCGGCTGATTGTGTTTTAAGCACTACAAGTTGCGCACGCGCTACAGATACCGCATCATTATTGCGCACTAGTGTTGGCGACTGGCCCGGGGCAGGATTAATGATACCGATCAGGGCATCAACGTAAGCCTTCTGCAGGTTACGACGTAGTCCATCGATAGGCTTGTGCGATGTCAATTCACTCCACACACCTTTCTTCAGGTCTTCCATCATTACGTCTACCGTGTACGTTTTCTTATCACCAAAGCGATTGCTGGTAACAGCCATACGGTTCAGTCGGCCTACCGATAGCAGGTTATTCAAAATAGCTACCTGTACATTACTTACCGACTCAGATGCTACCGGATTGCTTATTTTATTCAGGATCTCCTTATTCAACAACCAGCTTGGTGTTTCAAAGCACTGCTTGTTAAGAAAGGTTACGGCATCTTTTTGTATCGCAGTTGGTGTTGGTTCATATACCTCTTCGTCCTTTTGCTCTATGCTCTTAGGTGTCTCATACACACCACCTACATTCTTCAACACATGACCCATGTATCGGCCATACTGCCCTACCAATGCATTATAGACGTCTCTGAGGTTGTCATACCTGTCTGCTTCTTCTTTGGTCCACTCAGGCAGCTGCATAATAATGCGCTTCAGGTTACGCAAGCCATATTCGCTGGCCTTCATGCTGTTGTCACCGAGGTCTTCAGTCTGTGAGCGCGGATCAAAAGGATTGCTTTCTGTTCCGAACCACAATCTTGGATTAGCCTTCAGACTGTCTACTATCCACTTGTTCGTTATTTTCTGGTCTTCCTTTTCGTTAGCTGCGAATGATGATTTATAGCCCCACTGTATAGCCCACTTGTCATAATCACCTATACGCGGGAACATGTTGGTCTCGGGCATATTATCTTCAGGCTGTGCCACATAGTTAAAACGGGCATAGTCCATTATAGAAGCAGTGTGACCATGAGCAGTTACCCAATCCTTATCACGCAGTTTTTCTACCGGCGTGCGGCTGCTGCTACCCATGTTATGTCTTAATCCCAATGTATGTCCTACTTCATGCGAGGATACAAAACGGATCAATTGACCCATCAGTTCATCATCAAATTCCATTTTACGGGCCTTCGGATCAACCGCTGCTGCCTGTATCATATACCAGTCATGTACCAGTTTCATAACATTATGGTACCAGCCAATGTGGCTTTCAATGATCTCACCCGAACGCGGATCATGCACATTAGGACCATAAGCATTGGCCACCTCACTCGGCAGGTAACGCAACACAGAGAAACGGGCATCTTCCAGGTTGCTGGTAGAATCTTTTGGATCCCACTCCTTACCCATTATTGCGTTTTTAAATCCTGCCTGCTCAAATGCCTTCTGCCAATCGTTGATACCGGCTATAAGGTATGGTCTCCACTTTTTAGGCGTAGCCGGGTCTATGTAATAAACAATAGGTTTCTTTGGTTCTACCAGTTCCCCGTTCTTCCATTTAGCCACGTCTTCATCCTTAGCTTCCAATCTCCAGCGGCAGATGAAGACATTGTTTTCTGCTTTCTGTTGATTATCTCCAAACTCCACAAAATCATCGGCAAAGAAACCAACTCGCGAGTCGTAAGAACGCCTGGCCATGGGCACCTTAGGTAAAAGGATGAAAGAGTTGTTCATTTCCAATGTTACCGCACCTGTAGCATAGGCTGCAGGGAAAGTTGTAGATGGAATTGGTGACGGTGCCGACGGACCGAAAGAAGGTGTAGAGCCGAAAGTGCGCACTACCCTTACCTCTGTGTTAATTGGGTAAGAATTGATACTCTGAATGTACGACCTGTCGCCTATCTGGCCACCGAGGTTAAAACGCTTCTTGGTATATGCACCCAGGCTTATAGGCTGGTTGTCGCCCTTAAAGTAATCAGAAACATCAATAACTACCGATGAATCCTTTCCATATGCCTTTATCTCAAAAGATTCCGCAATAGGATTAAGGTTGGAATTGGTTACTGCTTTGTAGATATCACTTGTAGAATCTGCTACACCAATTACTGTAACAACGCGCAGCAAAACATTTTTATTGGGGCCTCTTTCCCACAATATCGTCTGCTGATTTTCCATTTCACCGGCATATACGCCGCCACCACCAGCAGTTTTGGTATAGCGGGTAGTAACGATCATTTCTCTTTTCAGCAAAGAATCGGGTATCTCGAAGTACCACTTATCCTCCACTTTGTGCACGTTGAACAGACCTTTCTTGGTTACAGCTTTATCTGTAATTACCTTATCATAAGGTTTTGGTCCTTTTTTTGACCCGGCTGCAGATGCAGTGCTGTCTGCCGATTTTGTAGCAGGCGGTGGTGTAGCTCCTTTATGCTTCTTCTTGGCGACAGCCGACACAGCTATGCACACAAAAAGTGATGCGATCACATACTTTTTCATTTATAATGCTATTATTTTAGTCCTTTTGTAAAACAAGGACTAGCAATATAGCAAAGGTGTCTAACAATTAGGCACTTATTCAATAAATACCACAGAATTTCACCCGTATTCAATTAGACAACCTGCCTGCCTGCTGGCAAGTTCGACGATTTGACAATGTGTTTTATTGTTTTTATAACCTTTAGAATAGAATGTAATGATGCCGAAGGTATCACATGTCTATAGCAAAATTACACAAATTGGTAACGATGCCGAAGGTATCGGATGTCTGGTTAGACGCCCCCCAAAATAAATATTTAAACATAAAAAAGCGGCCCCAGTCAAATAGACCGGAACCGCACCACTATGTAAAAAAAGTAAGTGTATTATTACGTTAAACACTTTTTACTTTTAAAATTTAAGTTTTCACTTAAACTAAGCCATCATTCTGTTTACTGCATTCTTGCCTTTCTTAGCCTGTTCTGTACCTTCTTCCAACAGGTCCATGATCTTTTCACGGGCTTCATCGCTCAGGCCTTCAATTTGTTTGCTCATCAACTTCTTGGCATCAGCCAATTCTGTTGCAGCAGTACCCGCCATCTTATCCATTTTCTTCTTCAATTGTTTCAGGCTGTCAGCAATATCCGCACGCAGGTCTTCACCTTTTTCTGTGTTGTACAAATAAGCGATTCCCGCTCCTATTGCTACTCCGGTCAAAATTTTCCAGGCTTTCATGTTGTTTGTTTTAGTTTTTTGATTGAATATGTTTCGGATAAAGAGATAAATAAAACCATGCCAATGTAAATTAAGATCGGAGTTACATTATACACTCTCCTCCTTTTGAAGGAGGAGTACCCCGGTATTTCGGCTTTTTCTGCCGAAATACCGGGGGGAGGTGGTTATCTGCATAAAATGGGCACCCTTGCTCTGGCACTTTCAATAAAAAATTTTTGGTGCGGAGTGGCTATTGACAGACCAGCTTAAAGCCTGATAAAATTTGATATTGCTGCTATATCAAACCTTACAAAAAACTGTTGTTTCTTTAACGCCTGAAATAGAATGGATTCACTGAGTCACATAGCTGTTGGCGCCTGTATAGGCGAACTGGTTGCAGGTAAGCGGCTAGGTAAAAAAGCTATGGTCATTGGGGCGTTGGCGCAAAGCATTCCCGATATCGATTGCGTTACATCAACTTGGATGACTGTGGCATCTGACCTGTTGGCCCACCGTGGATTTACCCATTCTATACTCTTTATGTTGCTTATTTCCCCAATTTTGGCATGGTGTTCAAAAAGGCTATTCAGCAAACAGGCCATTAGTTTCAACAGCTGGATGTTCATATGGGGCGTACAGATATTCATGCATCTGTTTCTTGACATATTTAATGTCTATGGCACCGGCTTGTTTGAGCCTTTCAGCCACTACCGGGTTTCCTTAAATACTTTTTTTGTACTCGACCCTCTATTCAGCATCTGGCCGGTAATTGCAATGGTCGCATTGATCATATTAAAGCAAACCAATCCGGTGCGCAATAAGATAATTGTGGCGGCATTGGGAATCAGTTCGCTTTATATGCTCAACTCTGTCTACCACAAATTATATGTAGACCGTAAAATTGAAGCCGGTTTTGTCAAGCAGAATATGCACATAGATCGTTACTTCACCACGCCAACTGCCCTAAACAATATTCTCTGGTACGTGGTCGCACAGAGCGATTCAGGTTTTTATATCGGCTACAGGTCGGTTCTTGACAGGCAGGAAAATATTCAGTACAGGTTTATTGCTAAGAAGGATGAGCTATTCAACGAAGTTGCAGATACTATCGAATTAGCAAGACTCAAGCGGTTTTCACAAGGGTATTATGTTGCGAACAGGTATAATGACACCCTCGTGTTCAATGATCTCCGCTTTGGTGAAATGACAGCTGGCCTGTTACCAGACCCGCGTTTTTCATTCTATTACTATCTGCAACCAAAAGCGTCAAATGATGTTATTATTCAGAGGGGCAGATTTTGTGGTTGGGATAAGCATGTGATCAGCCTTTTTGTCAACAGATTGATGGGCAGGTGATCTCTTTAGTCGATCATCCGTAATTTTTCTAGTAAGGCATTCAGTTGCATAGCTTCATCTTCTGTAATACCGATCTTACTGTTATGTGCTGCTGCCATTGCCACATTTGCCTTTTGCAACAGGTCAATTCCGGTTTCAGTTAATGAGACCATGGTCTCGCGCTTATCCTCTGCCGACGGATGTCGTTCTACTAATTTCTTTAAAAGTAATTTATCTATAATACGCGGAACATTAGAACTTTTTTCTATCATTCTGCTGCCAATATCCTTTACACACATATCCTTCGGATGCATTCCTTTAAGTATACGCATTACATTAAATTGCTCGGCTGTAATTCCATTCTCTTTCATAGCCGCACTCATGCGGTCTTTCAGCCAATAGGTACTATACAACAAATTCAATGTTGCCTTATGTTTTTCGCTTTCAAACTTTGTCATCTTCAGTGCATCCTCCAATCTCATATACAAATGTATGTAGCAACATGTAATTTTGCGGTGATAAAATACAAATGGGTCTATTTATAAATAATTAGTCATACCCAAAGCGCCAAAAATAAGAAAATGTTGATAATCAGATAAAAAATTGAAAATATTTCGCGAATACTTACAAATGCTTACCATTTGTGGCAAATTGATGAAAATAGTTGATATATATGCAATGTTATGAATCCAGAACTATCTGTAGTCTCAATACTTCAGTGAATCCATGCTTGTATGCCTGATGCGCAGGATAGAGATCTTATCGATTTCAATTTTATAGGAAACTCTCTAATTATAAAGTGTGAAACACCTGTAACTGCCATCATTATCCTCTTTGTCCTTATCCAAAGGGTATCTTTCAGAATGCAGTGCCAAAGATTGAGCCTTGCTAAGTATGTCAACTCTTATTTTTTCTGAATTATTAAGTGAATCTCTTCTTATGTAAAAATATATCTTACGCAATTGCTGTTTGCCTTCAGGGGACCATATGACCTTACTCCTCATCCTCGTACTGCCAATTTTCCGATTCCTTCTCAAGTTGTTCCTGGGTCATGTAGTTACCCGCTTTTATTTGGGCCTCTGCTTCCGCAAGCTCCTTGTTGTAGCGTATCAGGTACTCTTCCCGGCTTATGGTAGCGGGTTCGTCTTCTATTTTCAATAGTTCTTTGATCCTTGATAATACTGCTACTTTCTCTTCCAGCCCCAACAGTGGCAGGTAGTGGTTAATTTCATTATCAATTGCCATCATTGTCATAACACAAGATATTTGTATTACAAAGTTAAGGAATAACAGTAAAT
>CANBQQ010000117.1 GCA_947371715.1 Flavipsychrobacter stenotrophus | reverse complement strand
ATCGAGGTAAAAACTATAGGTAACCCCTGATTTGCGCAAAACCGCATGGTGCCACTGATGGAAATTAATGTAAGTTGGCAGATAAGTAGCTACCCCGCCTATTGCCACAGCAACATTGTGCCCGGTGGTAACAATACCACAGCCGTCCATATTAATATTACCGTTTGCAAGAATGATCCTGTTTCCAGTAGTGTCTGCATTGAACCATGCCGCATAAGTAAAATCCCCGGTATCGGTCATTGGCGGATTGCGGGAGATGAGACTGGTAAGAGCGGACGTGTTGCCGTTGAATGCAAATGCGGAATTACTTAACCCAAACCGGTCTGTTGTATTTGTAGGTCCACTCAGTATTAGATCAAGCGCATTGCCGCCCCTGTCCAGCACATTACCACAAAACGGATACCAGGCAGATAGCCCGGCAGTTGGTAGTTGGGCATAGGAAGTTACTGTGATGAATAGGGCAAAAAACAGTAATGTTTTCTTGAATGACATAGAATTGATAGAATAAGTGCAAATATATGCAACAATTCCAAATTTCTACTCAGAACCACCATGAGGGTGTAATTACGTCTGAGCTCGGCTAAGAAGCATGATGTTTATTATTTTCATATTCGTTGCTCACTGTTATGCGATTGCCTCTACGTTTCAATTAATATTACTTATAGGTATCACCCCTTGCTATTTCATTGCTTAACATTAACTTTGTCAGTTATTGTAGACATTTCAAGAAAGAAACGCCAATTATGCATTTGTTATTACTGACAGCAGACCAAAACACACCGTTTAACTATTTTCCGGTTGCATTGCAGCTAGTTATTGCTATAGGGTTTGTAGCGGTTATGATGGGCGCAACCCATTTACTGGGGCCAAAGAGAAGAACTAAGGATAAACTGGTCAACTTTGAAAGTGGTATTCCATCTGTGGGCAATGCCCGTCAGCCAATGGGTATCAAGTACTTCCTGGTTGCTATTCTTTTTGTGTTGTTCGATGTGGAAGTTATTTTCTTCTATCCATATGCGGTCAACTTCCGCTTTTTAGGAGCAGAAGGATTTAAAGAAGTAGTATTATTTGTGGCATTTTTCTTTTGTGGGTTCTTATATATAGTAAAGAAAGGTGCATTAGATTGGGAAGACTAATCAAGTGAAGAGAAAGAGTGAATACGGTTTTAGTTCTAAAATTTTAATTATTAATTTTTATGTCACGTCCGGTTCAGTATAATACAAAAGTGAAGTTGGTGGAAGCGCCTGAGGGCTATTCCGGTGAAGGTTTTTACTCTACATCGTTCGACAAGGTTGTGGGAATGGCTCGCGCCAATTCTCTGTGGCCATTACCATTTGCAACTTCTTGCTGTGGTATCGAGTTTATGGCAACCATGGGTTCAAATTATGATCTGGGCCGTTTTGGTGCAGAGCGTATGGGCTTTACTCCACGCCAGTGCGACATGTTGTTAGTAGCAGGTACTATCTCCAAGAAAATGGGTCCGGTATTGAGGCAGGTTTACCTTCAGATGGCTGAACCTCGCTGGGTTATCGCTATTGGTGCGTGTGCGTCTAGCGGCGGCATATTCGATTCTTATTCTGTATTGCAGGGTATAGATCAGGTAATACCTGTAGATGTATATGTGCCGGGTTGCCCTCCCCGTCCGGAAGGCATTATTGATGGTATTCTGAAATTACAGGATCTGGTGAAGGGAGAAAGCCTGCGCAGAAGGCAGAGTGACCAATATAAAGGATTGATGGAGAGTTACGGAATAGATTAACCTCTAACTAACCGACTGCCGCAACGCAGCACAATTTTTACTTTTTTATCTTCAAATATGGCTTTGACCAACGAAACAATACAAGAAAAGCTGACGGAAAAGTTTGGTGAACAACTTACTGAGTGGGAAGTACCCTACGGTATGCTCACATTCAGAGCGCCGGCTGAAATGAATCTGAAAGTACTGCAACATCTGTACGATGCGATGGGTTTTCAGTTTATGACAGACCTTACAGGTGTTCATTTTCCAGACCGTAAAGGAGAGGAACTAAGCGTTGTATATCATTTGCATAATCTGGTTGAGAACATACGCCTTCGAATGAAGATATATGTGCCTGTTGAAAAACCGGATGTATATACTGCAACAAAGCTATTTTCTACTGCCAACTGGATGGAACGTGAAACATATGACTTCTTTGGATTCAACTTTGTTGGTCATCCGAACCTGATCAGAATTTTGAACGTGGATGAAATGGATTACTTCCCTATGCGTAAAGAATACCAGATGGAAGATCCGACAAGGGTAGACAAGGACGACGAAATGTTTGGCAGATAGTTGAGTAAATAGTAATTAAAGCGAAACAATGGAGCAGATGCACACATTTTACTTAAAGTACAGGCTGGTTATGATGAATGCGGCTCTGTTGTGTGCTATTGTTGTTTGCTTCCTGGCAAAAACGGAAAGTGTCAAGTCTTTGTCCTTTGGATTAGCCGCCGGAATTGCTTTAATAGAATTTGGTGAAAGTATTAGCCGTTTAAGGGCTGGAGATACAAAAACTGTATCACAGAAATAAGCGGTTGTTGATAAAAATATTAGAAAATGTCGGATCAGTTAACGCATACATCTCAGCATCATATCAAGCTTTCTGAAGAATCTCTTCAGAAGCAGACCACCACGCTCAACCTGGGTCCTACACACCCGGCTACGCATGGGGTATTCCAGAATATTATGGAAATAGATGGTGAGCGTGTTTTAGAAACAGTACCTACCATTGGTTATATACACCGTGCTTTCGAGAAAATTGCAGAGCGCAGGCCATATTACCAGGTAACTACACTTACCGATAGACTTAACTATTGTTCTGCTCCCATAAACAACATGGGTTGGCACATGACCATGGAAAAACTGCTGGGTATTAAGACACCTAAGCGAGTTGACTACATGCGTGTTACCATGATGGAGCTGTCGAGAATAGCCGATCACCTGGTTTGTAACTCAGTTGTAGCGGTAGATACCGGTGCGCTTACAGGGTTTACCTATGTGTTCCAGTACAGGGAGAAGATATACGAGATATTTGAAGAGGTTTGCGGTTCCCGCCTGACTACCAATATGGGTCGTGTAGGTGGTTTTGAGCGCAACTTCACAGATGTTTTGTTCACTAAGCTCGATGATTTCATTGCTACCTTCCCTAAGATGATGAAGGAGTTTGAGGGGCTGATGAACCGTAATCGCATATTCATGGATCGTTGCATTGGCGCTGGTCCTATCAGTGCCGAGCGCGCATTGAATTACGGTTTTACCGGTCCAAACTTAAGGGCTACCGGTGTAGACTATGATGTGCGTGTTGCATCACCATATTCATCTTACGAAGATTTTGAATTTACCATACCTGTAGGTACCAAGGGCGATGTTTATGATCGGTACATGGTACGTAATGATGAGATCTGGCAGAGCTTCAGTATTGTAAAGCAGGCATTAGCTAAGATCAGGAAAATAGACGCAGAATTTCCAGACCAGAAGAATGTATTCTATGCGCCGGAGGCAGATAAGTTCCACCTGCCGGTAAAAGAAGACGTGTACACTAAAATGGAAGCGCTTATCTACCACTTCAAGATGGTAATGGGCGAGATAGACGCTCCTGTTGGTGAAGTATATCACTCAGTAGAGGGGGGTAATGGTGAGGTTGGTTATTATCTCATCAGCGATGGGGGGCGTACACCGTACCGTTTACATTTCCGCCGCCCATGCTTTATCTACTACCAGGCATACCCTGAGATGGTAGAAGGTGGCTTACTGAGTGATGCGGTAATAGCATTGAGTAGTTTGAATGTAATTGCTGGTGAGCTCGACGCTTAAGATGAGTACAAATAGAAAATAGAACGAAATATAATTAGCTCTCGGGCTAGTGAATCAAATCAGGTAATAATGATTAAGTTTTCTGAAGAAAGATTAAAAAAGGTAAACGAAATAATTGCCCGCTATCCGGAAGGCAAGCAGAAGAGCGCCCTAATACCTATCCTGCACATGGCGCAGGATGATTTTGGTGGCTGGCTCGATGCACCTACAATGGACTATGTTGCGGAAATACTACAGATCAAACCAATTGAGGTTTATGAAGTAGCTACCTTCTACAGCATGTTCAACACTAAGCCTGTTGGTAAATACCTGTTAGAGGTTTGCCGCACGGGGCCTTGTATGTTGAATGGCAGCGATGACATTATTGACTATATTAAAGAAAAGCTCGACATCAAGGAAGGGGAAACTACAGCTGATGGCTTGTTCACTTTAAAGCCGGCTGAGTGCCTGGGTGCATGTGGTTACGCACCGATGATGCAGTTGGGTGAACATTTCAAAGAACATTTGACCAAAGAAAAAGTAGACACGCTCATTGCAGAGTTGAGGGCGAAAGCTAAAAACTAAATATTATTTTATGGCTTTCGAGTTTGAGTTAGAGATCTTTTTATCGGGTAAGCCGGCAAGGACAATGCAATTACTCACTGATCCCGGGCTTATTCGTAAGTGGAGCGGAGAAGAGGGTGTAGCAGAGCCGAAAGAAGGTGGAAAGTTTGAGATGTTTGATGGCTGGGTAACCGGCAAAGTATTGAAAGCAAATGAAAAGGAATTGGTGGTAACGTGGCTGCCGGGAGACTGGGAAGCAGGAACACCACCAAGTGAAGTTCATTTTTTATTGAAACCATATGGTGCAGGTACACTGGTAAAGCTAAAGCATACCGGCTTTCCAAACGAAAAAGAAAGCGACAGCCACAAAAGCGGCTGGTCAGACTTCTACTTCGACCCGATGGAAGATTTTATGTTGATAATTGATAAGAGTTAGGCTATGAGGTACATTCTTATCTTCTTATTGCTCTTTATAAGTAATGAAGTTTCAGCTTTTTGTATGCCACTGTCAAAAAGCATAGACTCAGTTGTGGTGGCGCTCGACAGAGCATTGCTGGAAAAAGATAGTACTAGTTTGAATCGTTTGTTGGATGGGAATATGACTTATGGTCACTCAAATGGTTGGATTCAGACAAAAAGCGATGTTGTAAGTGACTTGTTTAATGGGAAGATTACCTACAAACAAATAACTGTAACAGAGAAGGATATTAAAGTGAGCGGAAGGTATGCTGTGGTAAGGATGAAAGCGGAGGTAGATGTTACTGTAAGCACTACACCAGTTCATGTGAGATTGAACATTTTGCAGGTGTGGCGTTGGAAACACAGGCATTATGTTTTGATTGCAAGACAAAGCGTAAAAATATAAACAAGGTATTTGAATTAATATATCAGGAGAAATCATCAGAAATTCATTTTTTTGGTTTTGACTTTTGACTTTTGACTTAGAAAAATGGCTGCAAAAGTTTTATTAAAGAACGATCACATTGAGGGTATCCGTTATTACGATACCTACCGTAAGCACGGCGGATACGAAGCTGCTGAAAAGGCGCTGAAGATGGCCCAAGCTGATATCGTGGAAGAAGTGAAAAAGAGCGGTCTGCGTGGTCGTGGTGGTGCGGGTTTCCCTACCGGCATGAAGTGGAGCTTCCTGGCAAAGCCTGAAGGTGTGCCTCGTCACCTGGTGTGCAATGCCGATGAGTCTGAACCGGGTACGTTCAAGGATCGTTACCTGATGGAGTTTCATCCGCATACACTCATTGAAGGGCTACTGATCAGTAGCTTTGCATTGGGTAGTAATGCTACTTATATCTATATCCGTGGAGAATATGCATGGATCGTGGCTATACTGGAGCAGGCAATTGATGAAGCAAAGAAAGCGGGTTGGTTAGGTAAGAATATACAGGGTACAGGTTTTGACTGCGAAATATACGTACACCGTGGTGCGGGTGCTTATATCTGCGGTGAGGAAACTGCCTTGATCGAATCACTGGAAGGTAAGCGCGGTAATCCGCGTATGAAACCACCATTCCCCGCTATACAGGGTTTATGGATGCGCCCTACAGTGGTAAATAATGTAGAAACATTGGCGGCAGTAGTGCCGATCATTAATATGGGTGGTGAGGAATATGCCAAAATTGGCATAGGTCGCTCTACTGGTTCTAAGCTCCTTTCTGTTTGCGGTAACGTGAACAAGCCGGGCGTTTATGAAATAGATATGACCATTTCTGTAGAAGAGTTCATCTACAGCGATGAGTATTGTGGAGGTATTCCTAACGGCAAACGCCTGAAGGCTTGTATACCGGGTGGTTCATCAGTTCCGATAGTTCCGGCTAACCTGTTGTTCAAAACGGCAAAAGGCGAAACGCGCTATATGAACTACGAAAGTCTTTCTGACGGTGGTTTTGCTACAGGCACAATGATGGGTTCGGGTGGATTTATTGTATTGGACGAAGACCAGTGCATTGTTCGCCATACTATGACATTAGCACGTTTCTACAATCACGAGAGCTGCGGACAGTGCAGTCCTTGTCGTGAAGGCACAGGCTGGATGTACAAGATATTGAAGAACATTGAAGGTGGTAAGGGTAAGATGAGCGACATAGACCTGTTGTGGGATATTCAGCGCAGGATAGAAGGTAACACCATCTGTCCGCTGGGTGATGCTGCTGCATGGCCTGTAGCTGCTGCTATCCGTCACTTCCGCGATGAGTTTGAGTGGCACGTAAATAACCCTGAAGAATCGCAGAAGCGCAACTATGGTCTGGCTCATTATGCCGACCCTATTCATGTGCCTGCAAGTGCATAGACATTAAACAATATGGGATTAGTATTCGCAAATATTACATTGTCAAATCCGGTTATTCCGGAACAGCAGCCAGTAGAAACGAATTGCCTGGTGGATAGCGGCGCGACCTATTTGTGCATACCTCCGCATATTGCATTGCAGTTAGGATTAAGTGAACTGCAAAAAAGAGAAGTAACTTTGGCCGATGGTTCAGTGAAACTTGTGCCATACGCCGGACCGATAAAGATAGAGTTTCAGGATAGGATCTGCTTTGTAGGGGCAATGGTATTGGGAGATCAGTGTTTGCTGGGCGCAATCCCAATGGAAGATATGGATCTCGTAATCCATCCTAAATTGTTGAAATTATCTGTCAACCCTGCTTCGCCTAATATTGCGAGTGGTTTGGCAAAATAAGATATAGTTAATAGTGCCGCAAGGCAATTAAATTTAATATTTGGCTTTATGTCAGAACCAACACCAAAGTTTAAAGTAACCGTAGATAATATAAGTATTGAAGTTGCCCCTGGCACTACAATATTGAATGCTGCACGTATGATCGGTGGAGATGTTACTCCGCCTGCAATGTGCTATTACAGCAAGCTGCCCGAAAGTGGTGGTAAGTGCCGTACCTGCCTGGTAGAAGTAAGCAAGGGTTCCGAAAAAGACCCGCGCCCTATGCCAAAGTTGGTGCCAAGCTGCCGTACTACAGTTATGGATGGAATGGAAGTAAAGAACATTACTTCCGAAAAGGTGATCGATGCGCGTAAGGGAATTGTGGAGATGTTACTCATCAACCACCCGCTAGATTGTCCGGTATGTGATCAGGCAGGTGAGTGCGATCTGCAGAACCTCAGCTATGAGCATGGCACAGAGAAGACCCGTTATGAGTTTCCTCGCCGTACTTTCG
Source organism: Flavipsychrobacter stenotrophus (assembly GCA_947371715.1). Taxonomy (GTDB): domain Bacteria; phylum Bacteroidota; class Bacteroidia; order Chitinophagales; family Chitinophagaceae; genus Flavipsychrobacter; species Flavipsychrobacter stenotropha_C. The sequence goes on along the minus strand of CANBQQ010000117.1, from coordinate 1,029 downwards.
AAAAGGAAGATATCGGGCCACACATACAGCTGCACATGACGCGTTGCATTCTTTGTTACCGTTGTGTATTCACCGCCGATCAGTTGACACAAAAGCGCGAGCATGGTGTATTGGAACGCGGAGATCATGCGGCTATCAGCACTTTACTTTCTAAGTCTTTAGATAATGAGTTCATAGGTAATGTAATTGACGTATGCCCCGTAGGTGCGCTTACTGACAAGACATTCCGCTTCAAGAACAGGGTATGGTTCACCAAGCCTGTAGATGCTCATTGCTCTTGCACCAAGTGCAGCGGTAAGGCTCGCCTTTGGATGCGCGGTGAAGAAGTTTACCGCGTTACTGCTCGTAAGAACGAGTGGGGTGAAGTAGAAGACTGGATCTGTAATGAATGTCGTTTCGAAAAAAAATCTGCTAAGGATTGGGTTGTAGAAGGTCCTTCTAAGATCAAAAGAAGCAGCGTAATTGCACAGGGTCATTACGAGAATACAGTAAAAACACCGGTGCTCATTGACAAGGTTATTGGTAAGCAACCAAAGCTTCTGATGAACATTCATGACGTAAGTGACGTGAACAGACCAGAAATAGAACTATCAAAGATCGAAGGTCCGGCTCATTCTAATGATTTTAAGACACGGAAGTAACATAGCAATTATGTTGAAGTATGAGATCATAATATTCTGGAGTGAGGTTGACAAAGCATTCGTTGCAGAGATTCCCGAATTAAAAGGGTGTATTGCCCATGGAGATACGCAGAGCGAAGCATTAAAAAAAGTGAATAAAGTTGCAAAAGAATGGATGCTGATTGCAAAAGAAAAGGGGTGGTACATACCGGAGCCTAAAGGACGGTTGATGTATGCATAATTTATTACTACAATAAATGTTGATTTAAACGATAATTTTTTAACTAACTAAACTACTTTTGCGCCACTTATGCTGTTATTGAATATTGACGCAGCTTTCGTCATAGAAAAAGTTATCCTCATTTCTGTGATACTAATGGGTTCTCTTGGTGTGGCAATGTATGCTACC
>CANBQQ010000116.1 GCA_947371715.1 Flavipsychrobacter stenotrophus | reverse complement strand
GTAATATTTATATAAATAATCGCTGAAAGCTACTATGGAGATTCTATAAATAAAGTGTAATTTTAACCACAAACCTATAATATATAATATGAATTTGAAGTGCACGAAAATATTTTGGGTTGCTGTTCTGCTGCTCGCTATTTCGTGTGCTTATAGCTGTAAGACGCAAACATCTGTTTTTGAGGATAGTAAGTATACAGACCATATTTTACAGGTTGCAAATGGTGTCGATGATTCTCTGGAGTATCAGACAGCACTTTCATTTATTGATAGTTCAATTGCCGGTAGGAATTTTTCTCCTGATGATAGGTATCGCATTTATAAGCTGAAATTTTATATTTATCATAATAAATTGAATAAGTATAAGGAAGCGCTGCTGTATGCTGATAGCATGATGTGGATCTGCTCCAATTACAAATTAAAAGATGAGGGCGATAGGCAGTTTTTTGCCTATAAGTTCACAGCAGATGCAGAATACCGTCTGGAACTGTATAAGTCAGCATATGAAAATTATGAGAGCGCCAAACGTATTGCCGATACAGTAAGCTCCCCGTATGTGCGGTCCAGGTATTTTTACAGCCTGGGGATGACCTATTATAAAGAGGAAAAATTCCTTATTTCTGCAAGAATGTTTGCTCATTCATTTGAAAAACTGGGAGCAGCGTCACTACCAGATCCGGAATATCTCGATTACTATAAACAGGAAGTGTTGGCTGATGCCGGGCTGGCGTATAATAAGGCCGGTAATAATGATAGCGCAATGTATTACTATACTTTGGCGGCATCGTTTATAACAAACAAACAATCCTTATATCCCCAAAAAGGCAAGAAGTGGGAAGAGGCTTTATCGGTAGTATATGGTAACATAGCAGATGTATATAAGCAACTGGGAAAGTGGGATTCCGCAGAGGTGTATTTTACCAAGAGTATTGCCCGTAATATTGAGTCGGGTAGAAATATTCAAGACCGCCTGTTCAATCAGTTCAAACTCGCCGACCTGTATGTAGAAGAAAGGAAGTTTCCTGAGGCATTAGCATTACTTAATGAAGTAGGGTCACCAGATAAATTGGATAGTATGACCAATTTACCCGATGATTGTCTGGAGCTTGCATTTCGCAGCAATGCTGTGTTTGCTAAGTATTACAGTGCTATAAAAGATTATGAAAACGCGTTCATCTATTTGAAGCAATATCATATGGCTAAGGATGTAAAGTGGGCCAGAATGCAAAAGCGTAAGGTAAATAGTCTGGAAAGTGGTGTAAATAACGCCAGTCACGAAAAACAGATACTAAGGCTGCAGACTGACAATAAAATAAGGAATCAACGGATCGCGATACTTGTTTTGGCGTTTGTAGTTAGTATTTGCTGTATTGTTATCATCTACTATTACATGAGATCGCACAAGCTGAACTCTCAAAGGCTGAAGATTGAAAATGAACAGATCATTTCTAAGAGTTCAATGATCCAGGAGGGCCTGAAAAAGAAGATCGATACAGATAGAGCCAATTACCTTGCATTGTTGGAAAATACAGAAGATTGTTTGTGGTCTTTAGATCCCGACCTTAACATTCTGGCCTATAATAAGGTCTATATAGAATTTATTTTTGTCGTTTCGGGTAAATATCCGGAAGTAGGGGAGAAGGATATATTAAGAGAATTGGACCCGGATTTTTATAAAAATATCCTGAAAGGTTATAAAGTCGCTTTGTCAGGTGCACCTTTCAATAGCCTGGATAAAGGCTTGAACGCTAAAGGTGTCAATTATGACTTTGCCACTCGTTTTGTACCTGTCAAGAATGATCTTGGCGAAGTTGTTGGTATTACCTGCTCCAGAAAAGACATTACTGAGTACTTTACTTTGACCAATTCACTGAAGAAGAATAATGAGCAATTCAGAAATATTGCCTGGATGCAGTCTCATTCATTAAGAGGCCCTTTAACTACTATTATGGGTATAGCCAATCTGCTTATGGAGGAAGAAGATAAGGCAGATTCTGTTAAGCATCACGACCTGATCCGCGGTATGAAGGAAAAATTGGAAGAAATGGACAGGATTGTAAATGAAATAGTAAAACTCACTTACTAAAGAAACAGTGCCTGAGTGGACAACTATCAAAAAGAGTTGTCCACTCAGGCAGAAATAAAACTACTTCGTTTGTTGTTACCTTAATTCGTTCTTGCGGTTTTTTCAAGGATTGACATAATGGTGGCGGCACTTATCGGCTTCACTATATAATCATGTATCTCTTTGTGAGATTTTGCCTTGGCCATATCGTCTGTTGAAATAGAGGAACTGGCAACATAAATGATACTGCCTAGGTTGTTTCCGTCTGCCAGTTTTTTATACTCTTCGATAAACTCCCACCCATCCATTACAGACATGTTTATATCCAGGAAGATCAGCTCGGGCAGATCTCCCTTTTGCGCTATCTGCTGTTTTAATGCATCAATACCTAATTTGCCGTTTTCATAGACAGATATGTTATCGCATGCCTGTAGCTTGGCAAGGGTTTTAGTTAATAAAAACGTATACAGTTTATCATCGTCTATTACCCAGATGTTCTTTAATTTGGTGCTCATTTAAAGAATATTTTAAAGGTAGTTCCCCTACCCAGTTCGCTTTCCACTTCAATTTTTCCGCCCATATATTCCACCTGGTTCTTGCATATAAATAATCCAAGCCCACGTGCATCACTATTGCCATTAAATGTTTTATAGAATCCAAATAGTTTATCTCCGTTCTTCTCAAGGTCTATTCCTATTCCATTATCTGCAATAATAAGAACAAATTGGCCATTATCTATGTAAGAATCCAGAGTTATTACCGGTCGACGATCAGGGTGGCTGTATTTTATTGCATTTGACAGGAAGTTCAGCATGATACTTTCCAGGAATGCAGGGTTAAAATTCACCGACGTATCAATGAGCAGTTTGTTATCTATAATTACTTTTTTCTGTATGATCTGTTCCTTCAGCACGTCAGTAGCCTTACTGATAAACTCTATGAGGAATAAAGGGCGGTAAATAAGATTAACGCTGTTATTGATAGATACTACATCGTTGAGGTTATGTATGGTCTCGTCAAGTGAATTGGATACATTTTTTAGATGCTCCATCATTTCGGCCTTTTCCTCCTCATTTTCTGCGTCTTCAAGGAAGGTAAGTATCGATTTAATGTTGCTGGTATGCGAACGGAGGTTATGTGATATGATGTAAGAGAAATTGAGTAATCGCTTATTCTGCTCATTGAGGAGATTAAACGACTTGTTCAATTCCAGCTCGCTTTTCTTGCGGGCGGTAATGTTCTCTATCTCCATTATTATGCCCAATACCTCGTTCTGCAAGCCCGACACCGGGTGGAAGGTAATGTTATACCACTGGTCGTCATTGCCGGTTGACTTAATGTTTCGTTCATAGATCACCTTCTTGCCATTGCGTACGTTTTCCCGCACTTCGGCAGTATCTATGCTTCGGGCATCGTCTACTGTACCCGTCATGTATTCATTTTCTCTTAGCGGCGATTGACCCTTACTCAGAATGTATGCCTGTGCGTGATTGTTGAATGATACGATCTTGAACGATTCTGTAAGCAATACATATCCAATGTCTGTATTGTCAAACACAGTACGCAGGTTAGCCTCCGATTTTTCCAGCTGGTTCTTTGCCGAGATACTTTCTGAAATATCTTTGGCAATGGCGTAAATTGCCACTACCACACCATTAATGATAATAGGCAGGTTAGTGATATTGATCTCTTTCCTGTTGCCTTTTGCGGTTATAAAACCACAATCGTAACTAATCGATTTACCTTTCTGAGTCTTGTTGAAATTTTCCATCACTCTGCCGACTTCATCTTCCGGGCAGTAAGGCGCGAAACTATTTCCCAACATATCCGGCACTGTTGATTCCGCCAGTAAGGCCGCATTTTCATTAACGCTTATGAATTTTTCATTCAGATCAAGTGCAAAAACAGCATTGGGGTTCTGTTCAAATAGCGATTTGTAGTATTGTTGGCTGATGAGCAGATCCTCGTAGATATTTCTTTTCTCGGTAGTATCCTGGAATGTTCCGTATAATCTCACCACTTTACCATTGTGAGATTCTGTTTTGCCCTTGGTACGGGTCCATATGGTCCTTCCCTTTGCGGTCTTTACCTGTAGTTCCAGGTCAAACCCCTGGCCTGTTTCCAGTGCCGTCCGGATTGCTTCTTTTATAGTTTCCCGGTCATTCCCATTTTTGTAGAAGTCAAGTGCAGAATACATTCCCACAGGGTAATCGTCAGGAAGTTCTATGATTTGTTTTGTTACCGGGCTCCAGGAATTTGTATTGTTGATATAATCCGCCTCCCAACCTCCGACGCGCGACACGTTACTTATCTCCTCGTGTTGTCGTTCGGTCTTTTTTATTGTGGTGATGTCACTTATCGTTATTGATACAGCAACTATCTGCGCGTTCTTATGAATGGGCTGATAGGATACCGACCACCACTTGTCATTAATTGGATTGAAAACATTAATGTTTCTTTCTATTTGCTGGCCTGACAGTGTTTTGTGGAAGTGAATATCAAAAGACTCCACCATTTTAGGGCTGATATAGTTGTATACACTATCTCCCTTTTCAACTGATTTCCCAGAGTCACTTAGAATATATTTTGAGGCGTTTTTATTATAAAATAGAATACGCTTATCCTTATCCAAAATAAATACAACATCCGGTGAATTTTCAAAATAAGACCAGATCATATCATCTACATCGCCAAACTCAGTTGCCATATTATTATTGTCCATCTTTAGAGCAGCGATAAGGAATGTTATAGTAGTGAAGTAAACTAAGTTAGGACGAAAATAGTGAACAACCTTCGATTATTTATCTCCCTTTCAGATAAAATCAAAGATTTAATCGTGATTTATATCAATTGCAATTAATGATAATAAAATATATAAAACACTTGTGATAAGATATTTGAATCATCTACAGATGTCCTGCCAGATCAATCAGCATTGCTTTTGCCTGGTCATTTCCAGGATGCTTTTTCAGCAAATGTCTAAGACTCTTATCTGCATCTTCGTCTCGGTGATTGGTATGGTACCACACAGCAAGGTTTATGAGGTTTTGTTCATAATCCGGATCAGCTTGTTGTGCTTTAAGCAGGTAACTATAGGCCATGCTGTTGTTGTTCTGCTGCATATAGATGTATCCCAGGTTAGTGTTGGCGCTTACGTGGTTTGGGTTTTGGCCAACAATAAATGTAAACACTTTCAATGCCTCTGGTATATTCTTATTAGCCAGCAGGCATATACCCAGCTTGTTCTGGAAATCAAGCGAATACTCCCATATATCTGTTGCCCTCTTGTACCATGGTAGTGCCTTGTCAGGGTGGCCCGACTGGAAGTATGCCTCGCCACTTCTATATGCAGACCATGCATCTTTTACATCTGTAGGCAGCAGCGGAGCGGTATAGAATATTACTTTATCAAAATCGCCCAGTAGATAGTAGGCTCTGATATAGTCTCTGTTCTGCTTTTGTTTGGCTTCTACATCTTGCTGGCGGCTTAGATATAGCAGTGCGGAATCAAGTAATGGCTTGCTCTTTGCATAGCGTTCATAAAACTCCATAAATCCCCGTGCTGTGGTAATGGCATCCGGGTGGTCATTATTAAAACACTTCATCCCCAGGAATGCCGTTATCTGTTTCTTGAGTGTATCAGATGAGGGCCTGCGGCGAATATAGTGGTCTGTAACTGCTACGTGAGGAATGTCTATGCTGCTGTTGTGCGGCATGTGGCAGGTAACACAGTCATTATTTTTTGTTGCTCTTACCTTCTCGGTTTCGCTGCACAGTTTCTGACCCGTTTTACCGCCATGGCAACTCTGACAGGCGGTAATATACTGAGTCCGCGGAGTGAATTTGACACTTACATGCGGGTTATGGCAATTAATGCAACTCATCTTGCCGGATTCTACAAAGCAGCGGCTCTTTTTCATGCGCTCCACATGCGATGCCATGATCATCTTATCCTGCGCACCTTCGTACTCAGGCATGAATACGTTCATCATTTCCGATAGCTTCATGCCCGGATGGAAATCGAAAAAGGTCTGACCATCGTTCAGTACAGATATGCCCTGCAGGTGGCAGCGCTGGCATACATTATTCTGTAGTTCGGTGCTTAATCTTCGTGGATTAACGATAGAATAGTCAGGGCCTTTCGACGTGTCTACCGGTTTGTTATTTTGTCTATCAAATACGTGGAGGCTACCCGGTCCGTGGCAGCGCTCACAGTCTATACCGGTCTTTACTACATTGAACTTATTCTCGCTGTTCGGCACGAAATCCGGGTAGCCATTGTGGCAGCTCATACACTCTATTTGTATCAGCCTGTTGAACCGGCTACTCCCACCTTTCTCAAACCCGGGTGCCAGGTCCCACCTGTGTTTCTGTGTATAGAATGTTATGGGTGCCTGGTATAAGTAGCCATTTACGTCAAATATATGTGAATTGGTATGTTGCCCGGAACCTACTACATAGTCCACACGCTGTATGCGCTTGTGAACCGTGTCTTTTCCTTCCAGTCTGAACTCCATTATAAAAAAAGAGTCCTTGTTCCAGTAGGGCTTGTAGTAAAAATCAAGGGCGGTGTCGTAGACTAATGCATGAGCAGGGGAGAAGTCAGCAGCAGATTTTTCTTGGGTAGCCATTCCAAACGATTGCCCCATGCCTGTTTGAATAAAAGTATTGTACACTTCTTCATGACATCCTTTACAGGTTTGCATACCCACATAGTGGGCCGAAGTATCATACACATTCCGCCACGGCGATGTTGGGTGTTCTTCCTCCGCAACCTCAGATTTTGGTGAACTGCAAAAGAAGGTGGGCAGTGTTACTAATAACAAAGCAAGGGCTATTAATATGCTGCGTAGAGCGCGGGCTGACATGTGTTGTCAAATTTAGGGATAATGTAGTTGTCTGGCTAATTGATTTGATAAATGTAATTATATTGCAAGCAATGAAAGGGAACAATGTGTTGGATACTTGGAATGTAACGCGATGTGCAATTATTAAAACTATCCTTTTTGCTACCTTCTGCTTGCAATTTCAACTGCCGGCTATTGGGCAAAACAAGCCATTACATCCCGATATTGTTTCGGTCATTTACCCTGATATTACATCCCAAACTGCTACCAGCGTAGCCAACATCATTATAGATAAAGTCGAATTCGATCCACTAACTCACCTTTTCATTATAACAGGTAAGATCGGTGGGCTCGTTGATAATCGCGATGACAGCGTCTACATGCATATCGACCTGATGCGTGCCGGTAGGATATTTAAGAACTATTACCGGTCTCAGAAAAATGGTCCCTTTGAACTTTCATTACTATCTTCCGACCGATGTAAGTTATATGGGTTAGACGACCATTACGCGTTTATTTCTATAAAGCCACCTGTTATAAGGCATAAGAAAGATAGGAACGATTGAATTCACGGACATCGATATTCATTTTTGGATACTCACAGCTATCGGCATCATTTTTATTCGGGTGTTTAATTCTTAATCATAATAGGTATGGACGTAGTAATGGTAATAGCTATGGTATTCATCATGAGTGCAGTTGGTTTTTTCTACTTTGCCGGGAAGAAGAATAAAGATAATCACATCTTACCTGATAACATACAGCAGCTGCTTGCAGATAATGTGGTCTTCTATAATAAGCTCGATGATAAGGGTAAGCAACTATTTGAGGCACGCGTCAGGCACTTTTTAGACACCGTTGCTATCAGAGGGGTAGAGGTAAATGTGGAAGAACTCGATCGCGTATTTATTGCTGCAGGAGCCATAATTCCCATTTTCAATTTTCCAGATTGGAAATACAACAATATATCCGAAGTGCTGCTCTACAAAGGCACTTTCAGCAAAGAATTTGATACTGATGGCGATGCACGGAATGTATTAGGTATGGTTGGCGATGGAGTTATGCACCGGGAGATGATCCTTTCATTACCCTCCGTGCGCTCATCTTTTCTTAATGCCACTGATGGCCAGAACACGGTCGTACATGAATTCGTTCACCTGCTCGATAAAGCCGACGGGTCAACCGACGGCATTCCTGAATACTTATTGGCACAGCCCCAAATCATACCCTGGGTGATAAGAATGCATGAAACTATTAACAGCATGCGAGCCTACGGCAAATCAGATATTGATCTGTATGGGGCTACCGGTGATGCCGAGTTTTTTGCGGTGGTCGCGGAATATTTCTTCGAAAAACCGGACCAACTCAAACAAAAACACCCTGATCTATATAAATTGCTCGAAGAAATGTTTTCTCCCTCTAAAGCTACTTGATAGTTATTTGTAATTAACAACTCCTTTTACAAATTGGAAGCCACCAGATACAATGGACCCCAGAAAATAAACCTTATATGAGCAAGTGAAAGCGCTGTGTCACCTAAGCACCAAAGAGCACCAACCATCATGCCTTTCTTGGCTGCCGCATGTTGTTGTTCTTTTGCCTTTAATAGCAATTCGCCCGTTGCATTATTGATAAGGTTGGAGGCCCTCTTCTCGTCAAATCCCTGAACTATCAGATTGCTTTTTATTAA
>CANBQQ010000115.1 GCA_947371715.1 Flavipsychrobacter stenotrophus | reverse complement strand
GAAAGGCCTACAACCGTGATCTATAAAAATGCTTTAGGATTTCCTGCCAATGTGGTCAATACAGACGGTTCGATTGCTATTCGTGTCACTACAGATCCATTCTGCAAAGCCCTGATCAAAAGGCTGCGCAGACCTATTGTTTCCACTTCGGCTAACTTAAGTGGAGAACCCACTCCCGCAATGTTCTCAATGATAAACCCCGCAATAGTTGCAGGAGTAGATTATACCGTCACTCACCGCCAAACAGATTCTTCAATAACCCCTCCATCACGACTAATATCTATGGATGACGATGGGGATATTACTGTGTTGAGAGATTGATCAGGTTATTTTTAAATTAACCAATGCAGAACGTAACTGCCAATTACAAACTTTTGTTAGCTGGCATCACATTGCTCCCACATTCCATCACAACTTGTCCCGTCTTTGCGGGATTGCCGCATCAATTAACGTTGAGCCATTAAGCCATTAAGCCATTAAGCCATTAAGCAATTGAGCCATTACTTAAGCACCTTTTCTATCTTTTCGCTCAGCTTGTTCAGCTCACTTTGCACCAGGGGATTGCCAAATGATTCAACCGCCGTATCAGCTGCATAAGACAACAATGTCATGGCCATGAAATCTATTTCATCCTTACCCGCATAATGTGCGCGCATCTCAGCTATCTTTTCGTCGGCTATCTTTATTGCTTTGCGCACCGCCGATTCTTCCTCGGCCTTAATACGCAGCCTGTAATTGCGGCCGGCAAGCCATACATTTATCGGCATTAGATCTTCCTGGCTCATACTTCTTCGCTTAAGGTAGTAACTGTTGGTACAGGTTCAGTTTTGGTAAGCAGGCTCTTCTGGAAAAGCACAAGTGTGACCACGCCCACCGATATAGCGGCATCGGCTATATTGAAAACCGGCTCGAAAAATACAAAATTCTTACCGCCGAGGAAGGGTACCCACTTTGGCATATTCATATCCACCATCGGGAAGTATAACATATCTACCACCTTGCCCTGTAGAAATTTGCCATAGCCATGTCCATACTGCGTGAAGTGGGCTACATACTCTTTATTGTGGTTGGCCAGCATGCTGCTGATATTCTCATAGTACCCCGCAAAACAAGAGTAGGGGCTGTCGGTAAATATCTGCCCGTAAAACAAGCTGTCTATAAGATTGCCCAACGCACCTGCCAATATCAGTGAGCCACAAATGATCACACCCTTTTTATAGCCCTTTACTATCAGTCTCTTCAACAGGTAAAAGCCAAAGATCACCGCTATAAGCCTGAACGAAGACAGTAACAGTTTCCCTATTACCGACTCACTGATCTTCAAACCATACGCCATGCCCTCATTCTCTATGAAATGCAGTCTGAACCAGCTGCCAAATATCTTCACATCATCGCCATTACAGAAATGTGTCTTAATATAGATCTTCGACAACTGATCTGCTATGATGATCAGCATCACTAATATAATCGCGTTACGATACTTCAAAATATGGTACTGTTAGTTTTCGGTCGCAAATATAGCATAAACTGCTGTAGTCAATTTGCCACCTTTATGACATAAATAGTTAAATAATTTTTATCCTTGTTTCACTTTATACCACATACGTTGAATAAACATTCTTACATCATTTCCACATTCAAACGTCTTAACGCTTCAGCATTGAATTGAGCCATTGCGCGATTAAGCCATTGAGCCATTACTCAATGTCATCTTCCGCTCTGTTTCACTCAGCGTTTCTATTTTTACCCACAAGGTAGACTGCGGTAGCAGGCTCATCGCCTTTTCCGGCCATTCAATAAAGCAATACATTTTCTGCCGCATTGCCTGTAGCATACAATCTTCAATGCCTGCGGAAATGCCCTCTTCTTCACTTTTCAGCCGGTACCAATCCATGTGATAAATAATGGTATCCTTACCTGCTTCATTATAATGATACTCGTTGATCAACGAAAATGTCGGACTGCTAACGGTGTCTTCTACATCCAGCATATCGCACAGTTGGTGGATAAATGTCGTCTTGCCCGCCCCCATGTCGCCGGAAAAAGCGATCACAGGGTACTTTTCAGCCACATTCCAGAAGTTTTGTAGAATTTGTTCCAGGTTTTTCAGTGTATACCTACACTCAAGTAACGTTTGTTCCATGCTATCGCAAGATACAATTTATATGCTCAGGTCTATAAACAGAAACTTATATGTAACAGAAATTTTTATTTTTCTAAAACTTAAGTAAATTGCGAAGCCCATCACCTGACAATAATTTAATTCAAACTTAATTTTTTAACCAAAGTTTAATTGTTTAATCGACAAAAAATGAAAAAATTATTTACCTATTCGGCTTTTTTAGCTGTTTTATGTTGGGCGGGGGAAAGTTTTGCCGGCAGTATCTGGAACAAAGTTCCTGTTACCAGTGCGCCTTCTCAGAAAATTCAGACATTTCATCCTGAACATTATCTTGTATATACCTTCAACGAAGAGTTGTTGAAATTGCAGATGTTCTCTTTAGGTATCGATGCCAATGAAGGCATGGTTATAGAATTGCCAATGCCCGATGGAACTATCAGAAACTTCAAAGTTTGGCAGGACCCTATGATGACCGGGAAGCTGGCTGACAAATACTCAGAAATAAAGACGTTTACAGGTGTTTTAGTGGGCGACCAGAGGGTTACCGCTAAGCTCGACTTCACTGTGTATGGTTTCCATGCAATGGTGTTTGACGGAGAGAACACTTCTTTCGTAGACCCTTATGATATGTACCACGATGGTTTTTATATGGTGCATTATAAGAGAGACGAAGTACGCTCTTCAGAACAGCGTATGAGATGCGAATTTAAAGAGGGGGACGAAAATGGTCCTGCTGGTGAAGCAATGGCTACTTACAACACAGGATTGCCAAAGCTTGCAGCGCGTACAGGTAATGGCTGGGTACGTAAAACTTACGACCTTGCTTTGTCTGCTAATCACTTTTATTGCCAGGCGGCTACAGGTGTTGCATCTCCTACTATGGCTCAGTGCCTTAGCGTTATGACCACTACTATGAACCGCGTAAATGGTGTGTATGAGCGTGAATTCTCTGTACACATGAACTATACTGCCAATGAAGATACGCTGATATGGCCAACTAATACAGGCAGCATCAATGGTACCGACCCATTTGGCACAACTGCCATTAACACTAATGGTGCTACTTGCCTGGGTATCAACCAGACCACCTGCGATAACCGTATAGGTTCTGCTAACTACGACTGCGGCCACGTATTCACTACCGGTGGTGGTGGTATATCTGGTCTGGGTATAGTTTGTACTTCAGGACAAAAAGCAAGGAGTGTAACTGGTTTGCCTAGCCCTGTTGGTGATAGCTATGACATCGATTATGTAGCACATGAAATGGGTCACGAATTCGGTTCAAACCACACCTTCGGTAATGACAATGACGGAAGCTGTTCAGGTAACCGCTCCAATACCCACTCTTACGAGCCGGGTAGTGGAACTACTATCATGGCATATGCTGGTATTTGCAGTCCTGATGACCTTGCGCCGCACAGCGAAGCGTATTTCCACGCATCTAGCTTGTTAGAGATCACAGCTAAGCTGGTAGGTTCTGAAAACGTTTGTGCTACGCCTGTATCTACAGGAAACAAGCTGGTAAGCCTGGCGCCGTTCACTGCCACTTATAAGATCCCTTACAAGACTCCATTTGAATTGATATCTCCTACGGCTGTTGATTCAGTAGCAGACACTGCAACTATGTATTGCTGGGAACAGTATAATCTTAACACTGCAAGTGCGACAGCATCACGGTTGGTAAACACTTATACAAGAGGTCCTTTGTTCCGTTCTTGGTTTCCTCTAAAAGTAGAAACCCGTGTTTTTCCTAAAATGAGCAAAGTATTGACCGGTGTTCTCAGCGATGCAGGTACAGAAAATGCACAGGGAGAAAAAGCGCCCGATACTGCTCGTTTCCTTACTTTCAGGCTTACAGTTCGTAACATACTCACTGGTAATGGTTGCTTCCTCTTCCCTGATGATAGTATTCACCTCGATGCTATCCAGACTACAACCAAGGCAGGCTTCAAGGTTACAAGCCAGGGTACTACAGGTATTTCTTACGTAGGTGGTAGCACAACAACTATTACGTGGAACGTTGTAGGTACAGATGCAGCACCTGTTAGTGCTTCAAATGTGACCATCTACATGTCTTCAGACAATGGTGTTACATGGCCTTACACAGTAGGAACTTTCCCTAATACAGGTACAGCTTCAGTAACGGTGCCAAATCCGGCTACAAGTACAGCGGCAACTGTTTGTCGTTTTAAGGTGAAGGGCGCTGGTAATGTATTCTTCAACGTTAACCTCAAGGGTTTCCAGGTTACACACAGTGGTGCGGTTTCTGGCGTTACTCAGCCAAATGCACTTGCTGAATTGTGCAAGGTATACCCTGTTCCAACTACCGATGTATTGCACATTACTACAGGTATTAACAATGACGTAAACGCGGTTATCTACAATGCTATCGGCCAGACAATCTGGAGCGGTTCAGTAAATGGCCAGTCTGAAGTATCTGTTGCTTCATGGGCTAAGGGTGTTTACCACATTCAGTTGGCAAACCCTGAGAATGGTGACATGACCGTTAAATCATTCATCGTACAATAACAATAACTCTTAAATTAATACTGCACCGCCCCAAAGCAATTTGGGGCGGTTTTTTTATATTTTGTACGTTAATTCAGAATGAGTTGTCTACACCTTACGAGTGGGTGGCTGCAACTATTGATTGAATGTTATGACCCTATAAGGCAAATGCTACAAAGTTGAGGACCAGACTGTATGTAATGATGCCGAAGGTATCACATGTCTATAGCAAACATTGTTGTAATTTTAGAAACGATGCCGAAGGTATCGGACGTCTAATTAGGCGAATTTCTCTTAATTTAATGACAAAGCCCCCGAAGCTTGCCTGCCGGTACGCAGGCGCGAAACAATTACTCGATCAACACAACCGATCTCTTCAAATCAATGATATTGTACATTAGGTATAATCCTTTTTTCGGGATTTCAATCACCCCTTCCTCCTTCTTGCATCCTGCCCAAATTTATACTTAACCCCCACGCTTACCGGAAAACTAAAAAACGAATAATGATACTTGAATGCCGGCATAGACGATGTATACGCCAGGTAATTGTTCTCGGCTTGTATGGCCACATACTGTCCCTCTGCCTCAACATTAATATCCATTCTCCGCGATATGGTATAGTTGCAACCCACCTGTATTCCCGCTATCGATCCGTTGCCCGATGACGACGCGAATTCAGCCGTAGGGTAGAGCTCCGCAAGAGAATAAACATCAGGATTCTTATAGGTAATGATGCCCGCAGATACACCCCCATAAAGGTCAAAATCACCCAGTTGTTTATGGTAATTGCCTTGTAGCAATATCTGTATGGGGTTCTGGGCATAGACCATATTATTCAGGTAGAAATTATGGTATTCCCCCTCTATCGGATTACCTGCCACACGCAATACCAATTCGTATTTCTTTAGCCTCAATCCCATACTAAGGCTCGAGTATACTTCTGTCTTTAGCGTGCGGTTATAATAACTCCTATCCGACTGCATGCCTGCATACAATGCCGCACCACCGTTAAGACCGATCAACAGTGTCTGCCCAGACGAAAATGAAGGCAATAGCAGCAACAATAACAGTAATTTTTTCATCGTGAATGAAAGATAATGCGGTTTTCAATATTATCATCGAGAATCATGCCGGATTTTTTCGCCATAGACCACTTCAAGATTCCACGCATAGCGATGGTGTATTAATTATTGCTATATCCCTATAATCCTATTTACATCAACTATGAGGGCCGATGTAGTAATTTCGATTTTCTGTAAATAAAAACCATGCACCGTTATGAACGATCAGCAAAATTTAATGATAAAGGTAGTACTAGACAATTGGTATAGCAGCGTCAAGCGCTCTGATGCTATATTTAATTCCCTTACCGACGAACAGCTACTACAGGAAGCAGCTCCCGGCCGCAACCGTGGTACCTACCTTATGGGGCACCTCACAGCAGTGCACGATGCTATGCTTCCATTATTGGGCCTTGGAGAATCACTCCACCCCGAATTACTGGAACCATACGTCAAGAACGCCGACAGTAAAACTGACAACCACACACCACAGCAGCTGAGGCAATATTGGTCGGACGTCAACGAAGCCGTAGCTAACAAATTCAACGCATTGACTGCCGATGAATGGCTACAGAAACACACCTCAGTATCGGCAGAAGACTTCGCCAAAGAGCCACACCGCAACCGTCTTAACGTACTGCTCAGTCGCTTCGGCCATCTCGAATACCACCGCGGACAAGTAGCATTTTTGAAAGAAAAAGCGGACTAATGGAGCAAAATAATCAGTAAAGGCAATCGAATTCGATTGCCTTTACTTATTAGGATCACAGCATTGCAGGCCATACTCTTTCACATTAAATCGCTTCATCCGGTCAACCTTACTAGCCCTAGTCTTCCAAATAAAAAATGTACGCTGATCGAAGTCCGTTATTCGCTTTTTAAGTTGACGTGTTCCTCCTCATATCTCGCGTGATCCTCTGTGAATATTTCTATGCGGTCTATATCATAATGATACACCGCTCTAGGAGCGGGTTTTAACTTTAACTGAATATAAAAATTGTTTTGTGAAAGTGGGGAAAAACAGCAAACGTTACGATTTTACTCCAACAATAGACAAAAGCAAATTTAAATTATCGTAAGTAATGCCATCTTCCCGGCAATAAGCAAACCACCAGTTTTTAAAATTGTGAACTACTTCTTCACTGGCTATTTCTGAAATGGGAAAAGTGTAAAGCAAACCAAATCTTGCATAATATATGCCTATATTTTTTAATGGTATGTCCTTTTCTTTACTGCTTACACCACCCATTAACGAAAGTATATAGTAACAAATTATTTGGTTTAAATCACTTCTTGAAAGCTCAAGGTGCTTTGTTGTTTTAATATCTATCAATGTATCGTCTATAATAAAATCACCATCGGCACCACCAACTATATGACTTGCGACAAATGCAGGATTTAGCCAGCATCTTTCCTTTACTTGAAATTGGTTTGGTTCAATTAAACGAAGCATTGCTTTTATGTCTGCAATATCCAATGAGCTGCAATTTTCATAATCACTATCAATGTATGCTGCTCTAAAGATTAAGTCCAGCTTACCAAAGAAAATGGCATTACTGATTAATGAGTCAGTAGGCTCACCAGTTTTTATATACTCTTCAAAATCTTGTTTGGATGATTCAAACTTCTTTTCAATCATTGCAAGTTTTTGGCTTGCTTCTTTCTTTTTATAGATGTTATGTAGGGTTTTGAAACCCATACTGGCAACCCAACCACTTTCAATAAATTCCTTAGCCGGATTGATATGCTTTAATTTTGCTCTAAATAGATAGTCAAAAGCATTACCTACTACCCCATAATTATTGGTTAGTTGAGGTGCTTTTATTTCACTTTTCAACGTGAATTTAGGCCTCGCGAATTTAGTTTTTAGGTAATCTCTAACCTCCTGATTATCTGGATCTTTCAAAAATGACGTTAGGCTCATAACGGTGATTTGCTACAATAGTAGCAAATAATTTCTGCCTTTTTCATCTTCTTAGCTATTTGGTGCGTAACGTTCCATACCTTTTATGTGTAACGCTGCTATTCCCTCTTCGCCGTAGTCTTCCAAATTACAAAAAAAATGTACGCTGAGCGAAGTCTATTGACTTCGCTCGATCGGTAGGGAATCTCCCGATTCCCGAACACCCATGTAAACATGTTGCCTGAAATACCACTATGTATGAAAAATCCCCACCTGCACACCTTTATTCTCCAAATTACAAAAATGTATGTTGAGCACAGTCTATTGAATCTTTTTTCAACCAACCAGGGAAAGACAGGGCTGACGTAAGATTACATGTTTGGTCGGAAATAGGCATCAAAACAAAAAGAGCGAAAGCCACATCGCTCTACGCTCTGTTTCTTTCGCTCTCTTATTGTGTGCCCCTTCGGATCATTCTGTCGAACAGCTGGTTAAGCTACTTGCCTGGATTGATGAGGCTACAGCCGCTTAATTCAGTCAAAGGATAACTATACTACCTCAGCCAGTTCAATGTCTGGCTGGGGCTTATAATGCTTCCTAACCTTGATAATAAGGTTATGTGATACGTCAAGCCTACCAGCAATGTCACGTACCGTTTTACCCTTGTTCAACAGCGATATAATCTCCCTGGTCTTTGGTTTGTTCAGGAAGTCCTTTATGCTTTCGTTGGAGCCTGGATCTCTTCCCAGCTTACCACCGTTATTAAGATATGCTTGCCGACCCATTGCCGTTCTGATTTTAAGGTTCTCCAGCTCCATCTGGTACAGGCTGGACATGGTGGCGGTAATTAGTGTCCAGATCTCGTTTCTTTTACCATTTACCCTGGAGCATAGATTACCCATACTTCTTATAACGACAGTAACCTCATGCTGATCCAGGAAGTCCAGCGTGTTGATGGTATCCACCATGTTCCTGCCGATGTCACGGATCTCCTCGACCACAAGCTCTTTTAA